>JANPDQ010000082.1:0-5262 GCA_031431575.1 Polaromonas sp. | reverse complement strand
CTCCCTGTCAGATAGCTTTGGGTTATGAAAAAGCGTGTCCAGCGACTTGTTTTGGCGTAAAGCGAGCGCTATGCCATACTTGCCAATACTGGCGATTGTATTGTTACCGCCATTGAGGACCTCAGCTCCGCGGCGGGCAAGAAATGCATCAATGGATGTCATGGCGGACAACATTAAGGTCCTGCAAAAGGTGTTCACTTCAGTGCTGTCAAACCAGCGCTTGGCAATTGCATTGTTGAATAGGCTTGGATCCATCAACATTTTTCTTAAGCCGTGACCCGACGGATAACCATAGGGCATGCTGGCGCCCGCTCCAAGTACCAAAACGGTTTCATTTTTGATCATTTAATCTAGAGCACCTTTGAGCCAGTAGCCGATGCGCGAAGTCACACCATTACAAACCGTGCACTCGGCGCACGCCGTCCTCCACAACCGCCAAATCATCCAGACTAAGCGTGCCAAGCAGCTTACCAATACGGGTTTTGTCAATCGTCCGAATTTGGTGGCATAAGGCCATTGAATTCGCATTACCGGCAGATGGCACAGGCACGATCAATGGCGCAAGCGCTCGGGGTGATGACGTTAGCGGCACTACGCACACGGTGCGCAATTTGCGGTTGTAAGCGCTCAGGCTCAAAACAACGCAGGGTCTGGCGTTGCCTTGTTGCTCGCTGCCGATGGTTGGGTCTAGGTTGACTCGGTAAATGTTGCCGCGTTCGATATTCATGCTGCTGGCTCAATCAGCCCGTCGTTCGATGTTGCATCCCACAAGATGCCGTCGGCTCGGGCTTCTGCAAAGTCAGGGTGTGTCGAAAATTCGTTTGCTATGGCTTCCAGGTTTTTCTCCCGGCGCTCCAAAATGCTTTCCATCAGCGATTGCACCGTTTTGCTGCGCTCACTGGATGGCACCAGCGCATTGAAGCGCTGTAAAACCTCTGGAGCTATGGAGTAAGAAGCGCGAAGGGCAGTCATTTGAGTCGAGTGTAGTGTGTAATATTACTGTGTATAGCATACCGACAGTGATCTAAATCGTCAAATGCTGACATCACGCCCGCTCGTACATTTTCAGAGCAACCCACCGCCCCGGCTCCGAACCCTGAATTTAAAAAATCATACGTTGTCCTACATGGCTTTAATGACATAATTCTTAATGAACTGGCAAGTCATCTTTTACGACGAATTTGAGCTTGAATTTGCTGCATTTGCGGCAAATGTGCAAGACGAGTTGTTGGCGCATGCATTGCTGTTGCGTGACTATGGCCCCGGTTTGGGTCGCCCAACGGTTGACACGCTCAAAGGCAGCAAGCACGCCAACATGAAGGAGCTGCGCTTTCGGCAGGGCAAAGAAGTCTGGCGGGTGGCATTTGCATTTGACCCGTCACGGCAGGCCGTGCTGCTGGTGGCTGGTGGCGGGTGACAAGTCAGGCGCTGACCAGCGGCTTTTTTATAAGCGATTGATTGACAAGGCCGTCACCCGGCTGACCCAGAATTTGGCTGACGTAGATCAAACACCCAAGGAGAAAAACCATGGCAAAAAAACTTGAAGATGTTTTAGGTGCGTTGCCCGCTAAGCGGCAATCAAAAATCACCCACCGTGCGGCAGAGCTTGCAACCTTGCGTGACTTGCGCGTTGCCGCATCGCAAACGCAGGCAGACATGGCGCAAGCCTTGGGTGTGCGGCAAGACACCATCTCGCGCCTGGAGCAGCGCAGTGACATGCTGCTGTCAACCATGCGGCGTTATGTTGAGGCGATGGGTGGCCAGCTTGAAATTGTGGCGACATTCCCGAACAGGCCCAGCGTGAAGCTGGCGCACTTGGCAGATATTTCTGGGTAAGTTTGCCAGCCGAAAAAACTTGGCTAAACGCCGTTAATCAGCCTTAGCGCCTTATCGCCTTAGCGCCCTAGGGCTTCATCGCCTGATGCGCAGCGCTACCTCTTGCCCCAGCTCAATCACCGACATGGCGTAGTAGCTGCTCCAGTTGTAGCGGGTAATGGCGTAAAAGTTTTCGGTGCCTGCCACGTATTGCGGCGCGTCTGGGCCGTTGAGCAGCTCAATGAGTGCCAGCGGGCCGGTGTGCGCTGCGCCAGCTGCATCCAGCACTGCGCCTTTGGCGGTGAAGCTGGCTGCGCTGAAGGTGGGCAAAATGTCGGGTGCCATCAGCGCGTCCATGTCCAGGCTGGTTTTGTCAAAGCTCACTGGGTAGTGCGTGGGCATGCCGGGTTGCCAGTTAAACGCTTTGAAATAATTGGCCACCGAGCCAATCACGTCTGCGGTGCTGTTTTGCAAATCAATCGCGCCGTCGCCATCAAAGTCAACCGCGTACTTCACCCAGCTGGACGGCATGAATTGCGGCATGCCCATCGCGCCCGCAAAGCTGCCGCGCGGCTCAAACGGGTCTGCACCCCGGCGGTTTTGCAGGGTTAAGAATTGCTCGACTTCGCCTTTGAAAAAGTCGCTGCGTTCTTTGGCGCGCGGGTGGCTTACGGGGAAGTCAAATGCCAGCGTGACGAGTGAGTCCATCACGCGAAAGCTGCCGGTGTCGCGGCCGTAAATGGTTTCAACGCCAATGATGCCGACGATGATGTCAATGGGCACGCCGTATTCAGTTTCAGCACGCTGCAGCGCTGGCAGGTTGGCTTGCCAAAACTTCACGCCAGCGGCAATGCGAATGGGGTCAATGAAGCGGCTGCGGTACACGCGCCAGTTTTTCACAAAGGGTTTGGGCGCGGGCTGCATCAGGCGAGCAACGGTAGCGCTGTACTTGGCCTGGCCGATGGCGTTGCGTACCCAGGCGGGGTCGAGGTCGCGCCTGGCTGCCAGGTCGTCGGCGAATTGCATCACCTCGGGTCGGTTAGCGTAGGGCTGGCCGGTGGCTATGGTGGCGCTGGAATTGACTTTTTTTACGTATTTTAGGTCTGTAGCCCATGAAATACGGGCGCAAGCAGCTATTAAAATAATAGCGAATACAAATGGAGTACGGCGGTGCAGTAAGGGCATCGCATCATTTTACTTAGACCAGATTATTGGGGCCGAATCACGTGGGCCAAATCACTTTGGCCAGTGGAGTGCCCTGAATTGCTGCTTGAGTTGCTTGAAGCCGTCTGGGTTGGCGTTTGAGTTGGCATAGCGCTGCGCTTCGAGTTGCATCAGCCACTGCAGCGCTGCTGCGCATGTTTCACCAAATTTGGCGCGCAGCAGGGCGGCAAGCTGGCGCGGTGAGGTGGCGGGCGTGCTGTCAATACCGGCTGTTGCCAGGCGTTTGCGCGCACGCGCGAGCAGCCGTAGCCATGGGTCGTGTTGGCTGCGCTCCCACAGGCTCCACGCTGCGCCTAACAGGCTGACCACCACCAAAATACCGCTGAGCAAAATTCCCAGGTCTTGCCAGCTTGGCGATGAAAAGCCAATATTTTTCAGCAAGTTCAGTTGCTTGCCCTGCGTGTAATTTAAAACCCACTGATTCCATGAGTTGTTAATCGCCTCCCACGTTGCCCGCAACTGCATTGAAAACGCCGGATTCAAGTTGCGCAGCGCCTGGCCAATCGGGTTTTGCGGCGCTTGCAGCCGTTGAAAAGCGCCGGTGCGGCCGGGCGACACGGCCGATGTTGGGTCCACGCGCACCCAGCCCCGTCCTTCGTACCAGACTTCTGCCCACGCATGTGCGTCGCTCTGGCGCACCGTCCAGAAGCCGTCCACACCGTTCAGCTCGCCTCCCTGGTAGCCCGTCACGATGCGGGCTGGCACGTCGAGCGCGCGCATCAAAATCACAAAGCTCGACGCTATGTGCTCGCAAAAGCCTTCTTTTTTATCAAACCAAAATTCGTCTGCGGTGTTTTGCCCGTAAATGCCCGGCTCCAGCGTGTAGGTGTAGCTGCCGGTGCGCAGCTTGCTCATCACCACATCGACCAATGGGCCGCTGCCAGCTTGGGCGTAGCGCGCGTCACGCCGAATCTCGTTGGCCAGCGCGAGGGTGCGGGGGTTAAAGCCGGGCGGCAGCTCAACAAATTCGCGCAGGCCAATTACCGGCTGCTGTGGGCCGTGCTGAAAGCTGGTGTAGCTTTGCACTTTGTAACGCGCAAGGTCATTGACGGGGCGGTTGGTAATCCATTGCAAATCGCTCTGCATGAAGGTGTTGTAGCCCTCAATGGTGGGCGCCCTGTTGGCCGCGTCCATCACCATCAGCCACGGTTTGCTGTTGGGTTCTTGCGTGACTTCGTACCGAATCGGCTCACCGCTCACCACCAAACTCGCGGTAACCCTGAAACGCGAAAACACATCGGGGCTGGCACCTGTCCATTCGCGCCCATCAAAGGTGGACAGCACCGGCCCGCGAAAGTACAGGTTTGGTTGCTGTGGCGGCGTGCCTTCAAACTTGATGCGCATCGCCACGCTGTCGTCTAGTGCCAGGCTGGCAATGGTGCCAACCTGCATTTTGGCGCTCAACCCGCTGCGGCCCGTGATGGCTTCTCCCGGCGTGCCCCACAGCGGCGCCAAGCGCGGGAAAAGCAAAAACAACACGACCATGATGGGCGCGCCCAGCAGCGCCATCCAGCCAGCGGTTTTGGCCGCAACCAGTAACGGCGGTTTACCGACTGGCATGTGCGCGTTGACCAGCACGGTGAGCAGGCCCAGCAAACCGATCAGCATGCTGGCCGCCGTCAGGAGCGACTGCGTGTAAAAAAAGTTCGACAGCATGCAGAAAAAGCCGAGAAAAAACACCACAAACGCATCGCGCCGCGCCCGCAGTTCAAGGGTTTTCAGCGTGAGCAAAACGGCCAGCATGGTCACACCTGCATCTCGGCCCAACAGGGTTTTAAACGACAGCAAAGTAGCGCCCATTGCCACAGCCAGAAGCCCTAGGCGCCACCATGCGTTTGGCAGCGCTTTTCCCGTCAATGCCAGCTGGCCGCGCCACACCAGCACAGCGAACGCCAGCGTGCTGCACCACCATGGCAGGTGCGGCGTTTGGGGCAGCAGCACCCACGCAATGACTGCAAGCAAAAACAGCGTGTCGCGGCTGTCGCGCGGCAAATGGTTCAGGCGGCTGAGGGCAGACTTCAACACAGCGCAAGTGCCTCCAGGCATTGGCGCTTGTGCGCTTCGCCGCTTGCGGGTTTGATCTCACGCGCGGGCAAACGCAGGCCGTAGTCCAGTGCCAGTTTGTCGCTTTGCAGCACCCATGCGCACAGGCGCGACAGCTTGGCCTCAACGCCGCCCACGCCTGCTTGCGCGTAGTCAAGCCACAGTTCATGGCGCTGCGCT
>JANPDQ010000081.1:0-1637 GCA_031431575.1 Polaromonas sp. | reverse complement strand
GCTGTGGTTGCCGCGCCCAGATGTGACGGGCGGGCTGGTGAACAGGGCGGTGTCGAGGTGGTATTCCCATGTGCCTGAAAACGCGCGGCGACTGACAAGGCGCGTCATGCTCACGCCGCCTTCGTCACCATCGAGGCTGGCCCCGTTGGCGGCCATCAACGGCTCGCCGGGTTGTAAGTCTTGCAGGCTGCCCAGGCTGACGGGCGCTACCCCGCGCAGTGGCAAAAGCGGCTTGATGAGTCCAAATCCAGTGGCCAAATCGTAGGCCACAGCAACTGCTGGCAGCGCCTTGCCTTCCTGGGTGATGACTTCGATTTGTTGCGCTTCCAGCATCAGGTAGCCGATGGTAAGCACCAGGCCGTCAGTGCCAATCACAACGCCCGAGCCGCTGCGGTTCAAGCCCAGCGTTTGGGCAGAGCGGGCACCGTCAACAGCCGTTACTTTTACGCCGACCACTGCCGCGTTGGCTTTGTTGAGCGCGCTCAAAATGGCGTTTGAATCGGCGGCGCTTGCTGCTGGTGCGGTAGCTGCATGCAATGGCGTGCTGGCCAGAATCGCGATGGGCAGTACGAGCTTTAGAAAGGAAGATCGCATGAAAGATCGCATGTTGTAGCTCCTGAGCGGGCCGGGCACGATAGACGGCGCACAACCGAAGAATGCACCTAAATCAAAACTGCTGCAAGTACTCGGACAATTTTGCGTTTTCAGCCTACAGGCGCCTACACCGCAAGCGCGGCAGCTGCCACGCAAGCCGCCAGTTGCTCGCTGCGGCCGACCTGGTTGGCCAGCACCAGCACCAGCCGGGCGTTGAGGGCTTCTGACTGCTCCCGGCTCAGCCCGGCGTGGGCGTCCAGCAGGCATTCGTAAAACGCGTCGGCGTCTTCAAAATTGAGCTGGTCTTTCATGTGAGATGACGAGGTTGGTGTCATGCTTTGTGCCCCAGCGCGGCTCTGATGGCGTTGACCACGCTGCCATCCAATCGGCTGCCAGTAGCGGCGATGTACGTATCGGGTCGCAGCAGCGCCCAGCGCATTTGCGCATCATTTCCAGCGCAGGTGGCTTGCAGGTCGCCATTGGCATCGATTGCGTATTCAAGTGCAAGCGGTTTGGAGTGCAGCGCACCAATTTGAACGCACCGCACGGCTGCAGTGCTGCTCAAGCTGATCAGGCTGGCGATGTCTTGCCGTGACAATTCGCCAAACGCCAGCAGCAGCAAATTGCCGTTGGCCCAGACCAGCAAATCGGCCAGATCCCCACTATTGCCATCAGACCAAGTCAAAGCCACATTTTGTGCAGGCCTGCCACCGCCACTTTGGCAAGCGGCGCTACGGCTATAAATGTTGGGCGACGACATGCGGCCGGTGTTGACCAGCTGGCGCGCAAAAGCATGGCGCTTGGCCAGGCTGATGGCCGCCGTGCGAAAAATCCGCTCTGCTCCATCTGCTGGGCGCAAAAACCGCGCGGTGCGGTTCGTCACCATCACGTTGTGCGTTGCTGCTTCGTGGCGTTCAGCGTGGTAGCTGTCAAGCAGCGCGGGATCGGCGCGGCGCTGCACCACGGCGGCCAGCTTCCAGGCCAGGTTGTCAGCGTCTTGCACGCCGGAGTTGCCGCCGCGCGCGCCAAAGGGGCTGACGACA
>JANPDQ010000080.1:0-2298 GCA_031431575.1 Polaromonas sp. | reverse complement strand
AACAGCGCAGGCGTTGATCTTCAGCACCGAGTCAGCCAGCCAGTCGCTGTCGCTTGAGGCGACCGGCTGGTGGCAAACGTTTCGCCAGTACGTGATTGAAGGCGTCTGGCACATCTGGATTGGCTACGACCATATTTTGTTCTTGCTGGCGCTGCTGCTGCCCGCAGTGCTGATACGCCGCGCCAACCAGTGGGAACCCGCGCCCACGCTGCGCGGCGCGGCGGTTGAAACGTTAAAAGTAGTCACTGCATTTACGGTGGCGCATTCCATCACGCTGAGTTTGGCGGCGCTGCAAGTGATTAGCCTGCCCTCGCGTTGGGTGGAGTCGGTGATTGCTGCATCGGTCGTGCTGGCCGCGCTCAACAACTTGCGCGGAACCATAGACAAGCGCCGCTGGGTACTGGCGTTCATTTTTGGTCTGATTCACGGCTTCGGTTTTGCATCGGTACTCGCCGACCTCGGCTTGCCGCAGAGCGCATTGGTGCTGGCGCTGGTCGGCTTTAACGTCGGCGTTGAGCTGGGTCAGCTGGCGATTGTGGCGGTGTTTTTACCCATCGCTTTTTGGCTGCGGGCGACCCGGTTTTATCGTGTGGGTGTACTTACGGGAGGTTCAATCGTCGTGGCGATATTGGCAAGCTGGTGGATGGCGCAGCGGATGTTCGATTTATAAAGCGCAGCCCCGCGCCTTGTCAAAGCACAGGGCTGCAGTAGTTTTCTAAACTGCGGCAGGGTTGTGTGTTAATCCGCCAGGTGCCTGAAATGGCCTCGACGCTGCCAACACCACATCGCCCACCATGTCTGCCGTAATCGCTGACAGCGTCCAGCCCAGGTGGCCGTGGCCCGTGTTGTAGAACACATTGGCGGCACGGCCACGGCCGACGCGCGGCAGCATATTCGGCATCATGGGCCGCAAACCTGCCCAAGGCACGACTGAACGTGTGTCGATTTTGGGGAAGCACTGCGCCACCCAATCAATCAAAGGCTTGATGCGGTCAGCGCGAATGTCGTAGTCCACACCGTTGAACTCAGCCGTACCCGCCACGCGAAAGCGGTTTACGCCCAGCCGGCTGGTGACCAACTTGGTTTCATCGTCCAGCAAACTCACGTTCGGTGCACCCGCGCGGCTTTGCTCGTCGTTCAAGTTGACGGTGATGGAGTAACCCTTGACTGGGTAAATGTTCACCCGGTCGCCCAATTGCGCGGCCAGGTTGCGGCTGGCCACACCGGCGCAAACAACGATGCCATCGAAGGACTGCGCATCGCCCGGCGCGTCATTTTGTGCGGCCGTAACAACGATTGCCTTTTTGCCATCGCTTTGCACGGATTTAACATCTTGCCCATACAAAGTGCGCACGCCCAAGCGTTCAGCCGCAAGAGACAAGCCGTGGGTGAATTTGTGGATGTCGCCGGTCGAATCGCTCTCGGTAAAGTAGCCGCCGTAGTAGTTGCCCGCCAGGGTGGGCTCAATCGCCTTCATCTCTGTTGGCGTTACCGCGCGCCTGGGCAAGCCGCCTTTGGCCAACATGACTGACACACGGCCCGCATGGTCAAAGCCCTTCTTATCACGGTAAATGTGCAGGATGCCTTGCTGCTTCAGGTCAAAGTCAATGCCTTCTTCTTGCGCCCAGGCAAACAAATGCTGGCGCGCGGCAACTGCCATACGTGCGGTTGCAATCGTATTGCGCTCGTAATGCGGCATGGCGGCGATAAATTCTGCAAACCACGACAACTTGTGCCAGGTCGGCGCCGGGTTGACCAGTAAAGGCGCATTGCGGTTCAGCATCCACTTCAGGCCTTTGACTATGGTTGACCAGTGCGTCCATACCTCGGCGTTTGATGCGGAGAGTTGCCCGCCGTTGGCAAAAGATGTTTCCATCGCCGCGTAGCGATGGCGCTCAAACAAAGTGACGGTGAAGCCGCGCTTGGCAATCGCATACGCGGTGGTGACGCCGGTGATGCCGCCGCCAATAACTGCAATGGTTTTCATGAGAAAAGAGCTTTCAAAAACGTCGGGGGTTGGAGCCCTCCCATGCAAGTCGCACGACTAAACATGAATAGGGCGCCCCCTCTGTTCTGGACCTGAGAGATTCACGTCTTGCGTTGCGCAAGTCGCTTGCTCCTTCGGTGCGCTGGCAGACGACGCCAGCAGCTCTTCAGAGTAGTTGCAAGTAATCGGTCCTTTTGCCTGAGAGTTTCCGGGGCGGTTGCTCCTTCGGCGCTGCCCACACTCTATTTAAAAGTCAATAGCGCTGGCAGTCTCTCCCGATCACTTGTCGACACAAGGTCGATTTAATTGCT
>JANPDQ010000079.1:0-3210 GCA_031431575.1 Polaromonas sp. | reverse complement strand
AGCACCGGTGTAGGCCAGGTAGCGCTTTACTGGTGCGGGTAACGACGCAAGTGTTGCCGCGTCTACGGCGGGTGCAGCTTTCGCAATGCGTACAAGCTCGTTGATTTCGGTATCGACGCGCTGGCGCATCTCTGGGCGACTAACGCCTGCCGATGCCTTTGGGGTATTGATGAGCGCGAAAATCCCAAGAAAAAAGAAAGCAAAGAAATGAAATTGCATGTGCGTTGGCCTGTGGTTTGTTTTGATGCCGCTATTGCAACGCACCCTGCGCAACGGTTAATGTCTGGAGCGCTGAAGTTTTGTACCTTCTTGTGTCCAATGCGCATTTGGACAAATTGCGACACATTTGCGCCTGATCACGCTACATACAATCGCTCAATGGGAAATGCCAATCATGTGCTTGTCGTCGATGACGACCAGGAAATTCGCCAACTGCTTGCTGAACACATGCACAAGCAGGGTTGGCGAGTCAGCACGGGTTCAGGTGCTGCCGATATGTGGGCTGTGCTGGCAAGCTCGCCAGTCGACGTCATCGTGCTCGATGTCATGTTGCCAGGAGTCGATGGCTTGCAGTTGTTGCGCACTTTGCGCAACAGCGCTCATGCTGCTGTGCCGGTCGTGATGTTAACCGCCATGGGCGAGGAAATTGATCGCATCATCGGCCTGGAAATGGGTGCTGACGACTATCTTGCCAAACCCTTTGCGCCGCGTGAGCTGGTCGCTCGTCTCAAGTCCGTCTTGCGTCGGGTACACATGCTGCCACCAGGACAGGCACAAATGCGCTTGCGCTACGCGCATTTTTGCGACTGGACTTTTGACGCAGCGCAGCGGCATCTGGTGCATCGCGACGGCACGATGACACCATTGAATGGCGCCGAGTTTGCATTGTTGGCTTTTTTACTGGAACACCCTCAACAGGTGGTGAGCCGCGATCAATTGCTGGTGCAGCTCGCCGGACGCGATACAGATGTGTTTGACCGTTCTATTGATCTGCGTGTCTCGCGACTGCGGCGTCGCCTGCGCGATGATGCGCGTGACCCCTGCATTGTGAAAACCATACGTCATGAAGGCTACGTGCTGGCGCAAGAAGTGGCCTGGTCAGCAGTTCCAGGACTGCCATGAAGACCGCTGCAACTTCGATGTTGCCGCTTTCGCTACGCCAGCGTGTATTTCTCATCTTGTTGTTGGCGCTGGTTTTTGTGCAGGTTTTGAGCTTCATTGCTGTGGGCCGGTCGCGTGGTTTTGAAGCTCGCCACTTGGCTAACGATCTCATAGCGAGGGATATCGTAAAAATACAGACGCAATTGACCGACATTTCAGCCGATCAGCGCTCTACATTTATTCGCACACTGGATCGTGCTGCCTACTATTGGCGATTAGTCAATGTCACTGATGTACTGCCGATAGTTAGTGACGATTCAAGTTTGATGGAGCTTGCGCGCCGTACTAACAACGACAGGGCGATTGGACGGGCGCAGCCAGTACGCTGGCAAAATTTGCCAGCGCTCAGAATGCCGTTGGCTGATGCAACCGATCTCCTTGTCGTTTTCCCGGATGGTTTGCCGCGTTCAACGCCCTCTGCATCTGCGGTAATCGCGTATGTGCTTAGCGTTACCGTAAGTGTTGCACTGGTTGCCTGGTTTGCTGTGACGCTAGCGATTCGTCCGCTCGCAAGAGCTGCTGCAGCGGCACGCGCCATGACCAAAGACCTTTCTGTTCCCGGGCTTGAGGAACTGGGGCCGCCTGAAGTGCGGGATCTCACGCGCAGCCTCAACCAGTTGCGGCAAGAAGTGCAGCGCCAACTCCATACACGCACACGCATCTTGGCGGCTATCACCCACGATCTGAAAACGCCCATCACCCGATTGCAATTACGGATAGCGTCGCTCGCGGACGCTGACTTACGCGCAAAAATGCAGGCCGACCTAGAAGCGATGGCAACCTTGGTGGATGAAGGATTGGCGTTTGCGGGCAGTGAAACCCTTCACGAGCCCATGGTTCTCGTTGATTTAAATGCGTTGATTGAGAATCTTGTGGAGCAGACAATCGATCTTGGGTATGAGTGTCTCTACGAATCCTCAAGCTTGCCTCCGGTTTGGGCTGCACCCCAAGCTCTGGCACGGTTGCTCCATAACCTGATCAACAACGCGGTACGTTACGGCGGTAGTGCTGAGGTGCAGGTCACAGTGAGTGATGGCATGGTGAACCTCAGTGTTGCCGATCATGGGCCTGGCCTGGCGCAAGCTGATCTGGAGCGGATGTTTGAGCCGTTTGTTCGCGGCGATCCCTCGCGGGGGCGCGATATGGGTGGTACAGGTCTGGGTTTGGCCATCGCCCGGAATTTGGCACAGGCACACGGGGGGATGGTTTGGCTGGAGCAACGCCAAGGAGGCGGACTGTTGGCGCGACTTAGGTGGCCACAGCAAGCGGCACTCGGGTCAGAAAAAGGCACTGGTCGAGCATAGAAATCGAATGACGGTAAAACTGTCGGTAAATCTGACAGTTAAGAGCGAGTTTGGACGAGGCACAGTGTCTGTCCAATCAAGTGCGACATGGTGCGAAAGAGGCTAACTTTGTGCTTTGGCTGACGATCGAGTGGGAGTGAAATGGTGTGTCCGGTTTTTGGAGTAATTTGCTTATCATCTCTCCGGCTTTGTTCAAGCGCGACGAACCCACCGTCGGCATCGCCGCGCGTTGATGGCACAGGAAATTTCATAACGCCACCCAACTCCTCTCACCCAAAGCCCGAAACCGCGTAATAGTCTGCTCAATCGCTGCAGTATCCAAACTCGTCACATCCACCACCGCGTGCAACCCGATACCGTACGCCTACTCTAGATCACTGTCAAAACGCTCAGGCGGCGAGGGAAGGCTCTGCATCAGTGACTATTCCAAAGCCTCGCGGGCCTGTGAAAAGGTCTGACCGTCCAAACAAACGTAATGTTTTTCTGGGGCAAACGCCATGCGGTACATGCGCTGCTCGCCGGCTCTTTTGCGTGGAATCAGATGCGTTATCCAGCGTGATTCATACGTCTCATTCGCTGCCGCAAGTCGTGCGTTGATCTGGTCATGGGCTTGCTCGCTTGCCAAGTCGCTGTTGGCCATTTCTGTGGTGATGAATGCTGCATTCCAAAGCGTAAAGCGATCCAACCCCCGGAAAAACAACGTCTACCCAAGTGTGCAAACGATTCGGCTCCTCGGGGTCTATCA
>JANPDQ010000078.1:0-4023 GCA_031431575.1 Polaromonas sp. | reverse complement strand
ATGGCCCAACACCCGCAGCTTGCCCGCCTTGACTTGCTGCAATACGGTTGCTGGGCCAGACGACACAGCATCAATCTGCCCGCCTAGCAAAGCAACCACCGCCGGGCCTGCGCCGGTAAAGGGTACGTGCGTCATTTTGATACCGGCGTTCTGCGACAAAATTTCCATTGGCACATGCATGGTGCCGTAGCTGCCAGAAGAGCCATAGTTAATCGCTCCGGGGCGCTTTTTGGCGTCTTCTACAAACTGCTGCACTGTTTTCCAAGGTGCTTCAGCGCGCACGGCCAGCACGGTCGGGTCAGCGGTAAAGCGCGCTATCGGCCGCAGGTCATTGAGGGCAAACATGGCAGGGCGTGCCAGCACCACATCGGCCTCTGGAATCACCGTTAATGACGATAGCGCCATCAAAATCGTGTAGCCATCCGGCTTGGCTTTGGCGGCCTGTGCCATACCAATTCCGCCACCTGCACCGGCCTTGTTTTCAATCACCACTGGCTGCCCCAGCTCGCGCGACATGGCCTCAGCTACTGGCCGAGCCACCAGGTCAGCTAGCCCACCTGGCGGGAAGGGCACGACCATGGTGATGGCCTTGGTGGGCCAGGCTGGCACTGGGGTTTGCGCGTTCGCAAGCGGTGCGGCGGTCATGAACAGCAACGCCAAAGCTGCTGCTGTGAAAGTGCTTTTTGGCCTTTTTGGCGATGGTGCGCGTGTCACTTTTGTCTCCTTTTGTAAGGCGTAAATTTTGTTCGCATGCTAACATTTCAGCTGGTTTTAAGTATCCATCCAACTCCCCAAAAAACACAACCGAGACAATCCCTAATGAAAATTGTTGCTTACCAAGTTGACGGTCATACGGGCGTGGGCTTGGTGTCAAATGACTTGCAAACCGTTCAGCCGTTTGACCTGGCGACAAGCCAGCGCGAACTCGGCGCACTGCCGATTGTTGAAATGCTGGCACGCGGCGACGCTTTGCCGCCGTTGCTCGGCGCGATTGCCATGAAGGACATTCATGTCACTGCGCCACTGCCCAAGCCGCGCCGCAATATCTTTTGCGTTGGTAAAAACTACTTTGCACACGCCAAAGAAGTTGCTGGCAGCGGCTTTGACAGCAGTGCCAAATCCGGAGGCGACATTCCGGCAGATCCGATTATTTTCACCAAAGTACCCGAATCAGTGGTTGGCCCCGGCGCGGCAATTGAAATGCCGCCCGCTCATGTCTCGACTGCGATTGACTACGAAGCCGAGTTGGCCGTCATCATTGGCAAGGGCGGCAAAGGCATTGCCGCCAAAGACGCCATGGCGCACGTTTGGGGCTACACCATCGTCAACGACATCACCGCACGCGACTGGCAAAGCCGCCACCAGCAGTGGCACATGGGCAAGTCGTTTGACACGTTTTGCCCCATGGGGCCGTACCTCGTCAGTGCTGACGAATGCGACGGCACCAACACCATGGTGCGCTGCTACGTGAACGGCGAGCTGCGCCAAAACGCATCGACCAAAGACCTGATTTTTGATATTTCCAAACTGATTGAAACGCTCTCGGCAGGCATCACGCTGTACCCCGGCGATGTGATTGCCACCGGCACGCCAGTGGGTGTGGGCATTGGCTTTAAACCGCCAAAATACCTGGTGGCGGGCGATGTGGTGCGGGTGGAAATTGACGGGATTGGCGCGCTGGAAAATCCGCTGCGCTAAAAACTCTGCGTTGGCTTAGGCGACCAATGGCGCTTCCTGCATCGCCTCTGTTTGCTCTTCAAGCATGTCCACTTGGCCTTTCCAGTAGTCGCTTGAGCCGAACCACGGAAAGTTGATCGGAAAAATCGGGTCGTGCCAGCGCTGGGCCAGCCAAGCGCTGTAGTGAATCAAGCGCAGCGTGCGCAGCGGCTCAATCAATGCCAGCTCGCGACGGTCAAATTCACGAAACTCTTCGTACCCATCAACCAGCGCGCCAAGTTGCTGCAGGGCCTGCGGGCGATCGCCCGCCAGCAGCATCCACAGGTCTTGCACGGCGGGGCCGGTGCGTGCATCGTCCAGGTCCACAAAGTGCGGACCCGCGCCGGGCAAGCCTTCAGGCGTCCACAAAATATTGCCGGGGTGGCAGTCGCCGTGCAGGCGAATGTTTTTGATGGCGCCCACGCTTTCAAACACGGCGGCGGCGGTTTGCATCGCCTCTTCAAAGGCTTTTAGCCAGCGCGATTCCATGTCGAGCGGCAGGTATTTGCCTGCCAGCAGTACTTCGCGCGGGGCGTAGCCGAAGGCTTGCAAACTCAATGCGGGGCGGTGCAAAAACGGTTTGGCGCTGCCCACGGTGTGAATGCGTGCTAGAAAGCGGCCAATCCAGGCGAGCACGTCGAAATTTTCTAGTTCAGGCCGCCTGCCGCCTCTGCTGGGCGACACGCTGAAGGCAAAGCCCTCGAAGTGATGCAGCGTATGGCTGTGCAGCTCCAGTGCCCCGACCACGGGCACCTCAGCGGCCATCAGCTCGTTGGCAAAAGAGTGCTCTTCAATGATTTGCGCATCCGTCCAGCGGTCAGGCCGGTAAAACTTGGCCACCACCACATCGCCTGCGGCACTGGCCTTGCCCACGCTGGCTTCCAAATGAATTTGGTACACCCGGTTTTCATAACTCGACAGCGCCATCAAGCGGCCGTCACCCAGTAAACCAACGCTGGCCAGCGCATCCAGCACAACATCAGGCGTCAGGGTTTCGTAGGCGTGGATGGATTGCGGGGGGGCACTGCTTGTGATCATGCGTTGATTGTCGTGCCCAGCGCGGTAGCGAATAATTTGCTATTTAATCAGGAGCAGCTTACGCCTGTATTTATTGGGCTACAGGCATAAAATGCTTAAAAAAACGCCAAATGCACTCAAAAAGCCAAGATGTGCCCCGTACGCGGGTCGCCGCTGCCTTTAAGGACTTCCTGGTAAATCGCTTCAAACGCAGGCGCGCCTTGGTGCTGCTGTGCCACCAGCCACGCTTCTCCTGGCTGGGTGGCACGGTCGGTAAAGGCTTGCCAGGCCGCAACGAGCCGGTCCCGTAATCCTATTGCACCCCAATCGGCGCTGCGCTTTTTGATCTGTGCGGGCGCAAAAAACAAGGTGGCGCGCACGCCGGGCACGTCTTTGCCAGCGCCCTTCGCACCGAGCTGGTCAACGTGCGTGCCGCCAATTGAGCAGCTGTACTTCAGGTTGGTAAACCGGCTGTGAATGCTGCGCCGCAAGTCGGCATTGCCTGCAAAGTCAACGTAAACGCACGGTGCATCAGCAGCGATCTGGTCAAGCTGGTCGTAGGTCAACACGCGGTGGTAGCAACCCAAGCTGTTGCAAAATTTGACGTTGCCTGGTGAGGTGAGTCCCACCACTTCAATCCCCTTGCGCTGCGCCAATTGAAACGCCGTGCCGTAAGCGGTTTTGCTCGATGCACTTGACAGCAGCATCACGCCTGGCTTGCCACTTTCACAGGCGCCGAAAAAGTCGTTGTCGGTCAAAAAATCATCAATTAAAAACGAAGTGACAAACAGCGGCCTGAGCAACGCCTGCACGTCTTCGGTGTCGGCTTGGTACAGCGGGTCGGTGCGGCTAAAAACATACTGGTTGTAGACCGGATGCAACTCGGCGCGGTGCGGCGCTGCGTCGTAAAAACTGTTGTCGTTTACACGGGCGGGCAGCAGCGTGACGTGGCTAGCCATGGGGTAGTAGCCATACAGGCGCTCACCTAGCGCAACACCTTCGCACTTTGATTCAATGACATCGGCAAAACCCCACACCGGTATGCTGCCCCAGTCGCCGTCGCCAGTCGGGAAAAACTTCCAGTAATTCATCGCATCACCAAACGTAGCGTAGGTGATGTTATTGGCGGTGAAGGCAAAACGCTGAACTGCCAAACGAGCCTCGCCGTTCTGCAGCGGGGCAAGATCACTGTCAATAAAACGTGTTTGGTGCAGGTCTGTTTTTAAAACCTGGAAATCTATTTTGTTCATGCCATGAGGCTATCGACATTTACGGGTTGCTGCAAGGTTG
>JANPDQ010000077.1:0-4880 GCA_031431575.1 Polaromonas sp. | reverse complement strand
GTTTTCCATCGGCGTGCCTGACAGGCACAGCTTGTGGCGCGTGTTCAACTCGCTGACGACTTGCGCCGCGTGGCTATTGGCGTTTTTGATGTTTTGCGCTTCGTCCAGCACCACGATGTGCCAGGCCTGGGCTTGCCAGCGCTCACGGTCGCGCTGCAGCAACGAATACGGCGCTATCACTACGTCATGCCCGGCCATGTTGGTGGCAGCCTCATGGCGGTCAGCCCCGTGCAGCACCAGCGTGCGAAGCGTGGGCGTGAAGCGCTCAGATTCTTTGCGCCAGTTGCCCATCAGGCTGACGGGCGCAATGATCAGGGCGGGCAAGTCAAGCCGCCCGGCGTTTTTCTCTAGCAAAACATGCGCCAGGGTTTGTAGTGTTTTGCCCAGCCCCATGTCGTCGGCCAGCACACCGCACAGCGCATGCGTGCGTAAAAACTGCAGCCAGCTCAGGCCTTGCAATTGGTACGGGCGAAGTGCGGCTTGCAGGCCATCAGGCACAGCCACTTCCGGCAGGCTGCTACGGCCCGCGAGCTGGCTGACCATCTCGCGCAGGCTGTCAGCGCCTTTCCATTGCGCACCTGCGCCCAGTGATGCGCCCATGCGCAAGGCCTCAAGACGCGATAGCCGCAGCGTGTCGCCCGCCAGCTCTTTGGTGCTTTTGTCGCCGACCAGTTCAAGCAGCGCTTGCAACCAGGGTAAAAGCTGCTCGGTGGGCAGGCGCAGGTAACTGCCGTCCGCTTGCTCCAGGTACACATACTCGGGCAATTGCGATGTGATGGACTCGTCGTGCGTGGTGGCGGCCAGGTGCGCTAACAAGTCTGGCAGCAGCGGCAAGATGTTGCGGCGCTTGCCATCAATCGCCATACCGAGTGACAAGTCAAACCAGGGGGATTGGCTGTCATCTGCATCATTTTGCGACCTGGATTTACTCGCCAACTGCACATCCAACGCATCGGCGCGTACCACCCAGTCTTGCAAGCCCGGTGCTGCCACCAAAGTAAAGCCCGCGTCTTTGAAAGTCGCAAAACCATCGTCTACCCAGCGCAGCCATTGTTGCTGCTGCGCGCTGGACTGAAAGGGTAAATAAAACTGGCCTTGCGTGTCGCCCGCAAGCCCCAGGCCGCGCAAAAAGTCGTGTGCGGCTTGTTCAACTTTCAAGTCTCGGTGCAGCATCACGCGCACGGCGGGCTCGTTGACGGGATCATTAACTGATGCGGGCATGTCCAGCAGCGTCGGGTTCTGGTTATGCGCCGCGTAGACCAGCAATTCGTTGTAGTCAAAGCGCAAAGTCGCCCGTAGCAAGCCAAGCCGGGGCACATCATTAGCCGCGACTTTTTCAATATGCAAAAACCATTTTGGGCTGAATCCCTGCCACACATCAGGCGCTTTGATCATCGGCGGTAGCGGCACGCCTGCCAGACGCTGGAGCAGTTGGGTTTCATGCCGGGCAAAGGTCGATTGCGCAATCGGCGGGGCTTGCATCAGCAGCGACAAATGCTCCGTTGGCACGCCCGGCAATTCCAGCGCACCGCACAACGCGCTGCTTGCCTGCAGGTACAAAGGAGGTGCGTTGGCAAACCATTCAAGGCCTTCAATCGGGTTGGTCAGCATGGGTGTCAGTGCCCATTTGGGGTCAGCTAACTCGTCGGTACTTGCGCTATTTTTGCCCGCCTTAACTTGTTGCCACTCAAACGCCATTGGCAAGTTAGCACCCAGCTTCAAAGGCTCACCCTGCAGGTAGCCTTTGTCCTCGGCGTATAGCCGCCCGGTGTTGGCGGCCAACTGCAAGGCCAGCAAACCGCTGGCACCGGCCAGCACGCATTGGCTGGTGGTGGCGTGATAGGTGTAAGTGTGCGCCGCTTGACTTTCAATCAGATTCAAAATGTCCGTGTCTGCCGCAGTGACTGCCTCAGGCGTGATGCGGCGCATGGTTTTGAGCTTGGCCCATGTTCCCGCTTTGTTACCACCGGTCAACTTGCGCGTTAGCCACGCGCTAAGCTGCATCACTTTTTTGGCACCCATCTGTGCATGGCTCAGGGTGTAGACTAATTTGTCATCAGCTTCAGCCTGCGCAGGGTCGGCTACGTTGGCCCCAAACAGGTCCAGCCATTGGCTGACTTGCTGATCAGCTTGCGCCGCTTCGCGTGCAGCTTTGGCTTCGCGGTACATTTTTAACTGTGCTTGCTTGAGCTCGTCAAGTTCTTGCGCACTCAGGCGCTCGCTGGGCTCAGGTGTTTTTGTATTTTTAGCTGGGGTGTTGCTGCTTGCGCTTGATTTATAAGCCGCTTTGAGCGCCAGCGCCACGCTGTGTTTGCAGTCATAGCCAACGGGGCAAGTGCAACTGCCACTAAAAAATTCAACTTTGCCAGCGGCGGACATTTCCAGCGTGACTGATGTGTCGTACACCTCGCGGCCGCTGCCTTGCACCCGGCCTTCAATGTTCCACTCGCTCTGGCTGGCATGGCTCAAGGTGCAGTCCAGCACTTTTTGGCTGAGGTAGACCTCCATCCCGCGTGCAAAGGTGGCGCTAGAGACCTGCTTGGCCAGCGACTGCCGGCTTAGCATCAATGTTGGCATAAGGCAGCCAAGGCGGATGAATGAAGTTTTTGAAAAGTCATGCGCACCCGATTTTGATTTGCTTTAAATATCAGCAAAATTGGTTTTCAGGCGATGCGCACTTGTCTTTGCGGCGGCTTGCAAATCTGCACCAATGTTCAACTGCTGGGCCTGCTCCCAGAATTCAATCGCCCAGGTGCGCGCATCTTCGTGTGCCTGTGCAAAACCCGAAGGCATCAGTTGCTGGCGCACGGGCGAATGACTCAGCACGCCTTGGTGAATGTCAGGCCGCCACATCATGGGCAGCATGTCGTAGACGGGCGCCAGGCGAATTTTTGGCGTTATTACGTCATCCACAAAAAACGAGAGATTTCCCGAATGCATGTCGGTGTTGCCGATGTAGTGGCCAAAAGCAAAGATACGGGCAATTTGCTGCAACTCGCTCGGCGTGATCAAACCTTTTTGCATCAGCGCAGCGCTGGTCTGCACCCAGTTTTGCCAAGAGCCACCGACGAATTCGTCGTGCAGGGCGGCGATGGCGACGACGTGTTGGCAGAAGTCAGCATTGATTTCCCGGTCAAAGCGCTCAGAGTGCAAATAGCTGCGCTGGCTGGTTTGAACGATCTGGCTGTGCGCAGCGGGAATATCGTGCGCTTGCAAGGTGTCTAGCGCCAGTTTTTCTAATGACAGCAGCGCGTGCCAACGTTCGCCGAAAGGCGTGCCTGCTGGCGGGGTGAATTTGACAATCGCTGCTTGACCGCAGACGCTCGCCATGAACTTGGGTTGTTCTCCGCCAGCAGACGATCCTCCGGGTTGTTGATTTGTGTCGTTGTCCGCGAAATCGTCGAATATTGCGCCTCGCGCTGCTAACGACGTGATGCGCAGATGGCCAGGTCGTGGCGCTAACCCAATCGTCACGGCGCCAATAGGGTCGCTGATATTTTGCAAGCTAAACAACTGCTGCTGGAGCGACCATAGCGCTGGATCGCTTGGTAAATGTGGCAACCACAGCGCCAGCTTTCGCCCCAAATATCCCTGCGGCTTCAATGGGCTGAGAAACCAGGGCAGTTGATGCTGGGTGAGCCACTCTTTTGACCGTCTGTCGTGCGTTTTGCAGTCGACGTGTAACCAATCACCCGCCAAGTAAGTGAAATGCGCGTCTACGAACCCCTTGTCTTGCTGACCCAGCCAACGCAGCCGATGTCGCGACTCAAGTCCCAAAATATCTTTTTTGAGTGCATAGCGCGTGCTGCGCGCCGCACCCATCCGGTGTACACGGTCGCCCAACTTCCCAATTGCCAGTGAGATGCTGGACTGAGTTCTACCTGTAGCGGTGGCCAATTGCGCAGCCGTAAGCGGCTCGCCTCGGGCAAGCAGTGCGGCTACAGCCTCATGCAAATCAATTTTAGGTAGATTCATTCATAGATACTCTCAACGTAAGTATCTATCAATATTGAAGAAAATGCAAAACTTGAATAGATAAATTCAAAGATACTAAACAAGTAACATTAGTGCATCTTCAGACCTGTGCCAGCACGCCTTCAGCCTGCTTGTCGGCGTGGTAGCTTGACCTGACCATTGCACCCACAGCCGCATGGGTAAAGCCCATTTTGTAAGCCTCGGCCTCAAACATCTTGAAGGTGTCGGGGTGGACATAGCGGCGCACCGGCAGATGTGACATGCTGGGCGCGAGGTACTGGCCAATTGTCAGCATGTCGATGTTGTGCTCGCGCATGTCGCGCATGACCTGCAAAATCTCTTCGTCGGTTTCGCCCAAGCCAACCATGATGCCGCTTTTGGTCGGCACGTTAGG
The DNA here is from genome assembly GCA_031431575.1 of Polaromonas sp. GTDB lineage: Bacteria > Pseudomonadota > Gammaproteobacteria > Burkholderiales > Burkholderiaceae_C > Polaromonas. Next base: position 511 of record JANPDQ010000077.1, on the reverse strand, counting down.
GTGCAGGGCTTTGAACTTTTTGAGCAGGTTCAGGCTGAATTGGTAGTCGCTGCCGGGGCGCGCTTCCTTGTACAGGCGGGCAGTGGTTTCCAGGTTGTGGTTCATCACATCCGGCGGAGCCGCTTTGAGGATTTCCAGCGCTCGGTCGTCGCGGCCCCTGAAGTCGGGTACCAAAATCTCAATCGTGGTGGCGGGTGACAGTTCGCGGATTTTGCTGATGCACGCCACAAAATGGCCGCTGCCGCCGTCGCGCAAGTCGTCACGGTCTACGCTGGTAATCACCACATATTTCAGTTTTAATGCCGCTATGGTTTTGGCCAAATTCATTGGTTCATCGGCATCCAGTGGGTCTGGCCGGCCGTGGCCCACGTCGCAAAACGGGCAGCGCCGGGTGCATTTGTCGCCCATGATCATGAAGGTCGCGGTGCCCTTGCCAAAGCATTCGCCAATGTTCGGGCAGCTGGCTTCTTCACACACCGTGTTGAGTTTGTTCTCCCGCAGGATTTGCTTG
>JANPDQ010000076.1:0-3166 GCA_031431575.1 Polaromonas sp. | reverse complement strand
GGCCTGCGTCCATCACCTCAGCCACGCCTTCCTCAGAATGGGCCATCAGCGCTTCAAACTTGCTGGCGGTAGGCAAGGCTTTGGCATCGACATAGCCCATCATGCGCTGGGCGATGCGTTTGGCGTCCAGGCCTGAATGCGCGGCCAGCGCGCGTTGCACCAGCAGCTTGCTGACGCCCACCCGAAACCCGCCGCCGACGAGTTTGATGAGTAGAAAGCGACCACGCGAATCCAGCTCGCGCCAATATGCCTTGACTTGCAGCGCAACTTCTTCATCAGCCAGCCCGCGCAACGGCAGCAAGCGGTTTTCCATCCATTCGGCCAAGCCCACATCGGTTGGTGCAAAGTCAAGCGGCAAAACATAGGCAATGGTTTCAGCCAAGTCACCCACCGCCTGGTAGCACTCGTCAAACAACCAGTCGTCAATGCCCGCCATCTCGCATGCCAATGCGCGCAGTTTGGCGGTTTTAACCACTTGGCGCGGCTTTCCACCCGCTAAAAAATACACGGCCCAAGCTGCGTCGTGCGCTGGCGCTTGCGCAAAATAACGCTGCAGCGCATCGACCTTGGCATTGGTTGAGGTGGTGCTGTCAAGCTCGGTGAACAGCGCGGCGAAGTGCTTCATTGCGCAGCGCCTTGTTCAGCTTTGTCTTCTGCCGCATCGTCACCATATTCGGTATGAAAGGACTCCGCCTGCAGGCCTTGCTCTGACAAATACCGCACCATGACCGGAATGCTTCCGTGCGTGACGATGACGCGATTCGCCCCGGTGGCACCAATAGCGCCGATAAGCCCCGGCCAGTCGGCGTGGTCGCTGAGCACGAAGCCCTGGTCGTAAGCGCCTCTGCGCCGCGCACCGCGCAGCTGCATCCACCCACTGGCAAATGCGTCGCTGAAGTCGCCAAACCTTTTTGCCCAAGGTCCGGCTGCCGCACTGGGCGGGCACAGCACCAGCGCGCGTTTGAAGTCTGCGGGGTCAGCTATTTCAGTGACCAGCTTTGTTTCAGGCAGCTTCACGCCAGCCTCGCGGTAAGCGGTGTTGAGTGTTTGAATAGCACTGTGTACAACGATCGGAGCGATGGACGCATCGACCCCGCTCAAAATACGCTGCGCCTTGCCAAAGCTGTAGCACATCAAAACGCTGGCTCTGCCAACCGCTGCGTTAGCGGCCCACCAAGCGTTGATGTCCGCAAAAACTTCTGCATCGTCTCGCCACCGATAAATCGGCAAACCGAAGGTCGATTCAGTGATGAACACGTCGCAGCGCACAGGCTCAAAAGGGGCGCAGGTCTTGTCTGGCGCAACCTTGTAGTCGCCGCTGGCCACCCAGGTCTGGCCGCCGTGCTCCAGCTTTACCTGGGCAGACCCGAGTACGTGACCCGCAGGGTGCAGCGACACCGTCACGCCGTTGTGCGTAACTGCCTGCCCATACTGCACGCTTTGCAGCGCAATGTTGGCTCCCAAACGCGAGCGCAGTACGCCTTCGGCAAGCGCAGCCGCAAGGTAATGGCCGTGGCCTGTCCGGGCGTGGTCAGCATGCGCGTGGGTAATGACGGCGCGCGCCACAGGTCGCCACGGGTCAATATAAAAATCGCCTGGCGGGCAATACAAGCCCTCCGGTCGTTGAACAATTAAATCCTGCATGTGGCAATTTAGCTGGCGTTCAGTAGCGCTTGCCCGTGACCCACAGCAGCGCACGCATCACGCCGTACGCAAACCAGTCCAGCATGCGTTGGGTGCGCGGCCTGCTGATGTGTGCAGCGTGCTCAATACGGCCGCCCTGCAGGGCAACTGCGCTGTGCAGGCATTCGCGTAGCTCGTGCGCAAAAGCTGCGCCCTCAATCACCACATTGGCTTCACGTGCAAGCAGCAAACTCAAGGGGTCAAGATTGGACGAGCCCACAGTGGCCCAGTGCCCGTCTATCACCGCGACTTTGGCATGCAAAAAACTCTTTGCATAGGCGTGTATTTCAATGCCCTCTTTCAGCAACGCGTCGTAAACGGGCCGCGACGCGTGGTACTGCATAAAGTATTCGTACTTTCCTTGTAGCAGCACAACTACCTTGACACCGCGCCGCGCCGCGCTTATCAAAGCCCGGCGCAGTTTGCCGCCGGGCAAAAAGTAGGCATTCGCAATGACGATGTCTTGCCGTGCATGCCCAATGGCTTTGAGGTAACTCTTTTCAATGCTGCTGCGATTGCGCAGGTTGTCGCGCAACACCAGCGCCGCATGAATCGCGGGCTGCCCATCGCTGGGGGAGTTTGGCTTGGCGGGCTCCGGCGTGCTGCTGGTACGGCCTCCATAACCCGCCGCCTTGAACTCGTCCCACGCAGTGCCAAGGTTGCGCTGGCGAGCGCTGTAGCCCGCCTGCACGCGCCACCAGAGCAACGTGACTGCCTCCGCCGCATCCACGGCAAGCGCGCCCGTGGCCGAGATGGCAAAGTCAAAGCGCGGCTCTGTCAGCGGACCATGGTTGGGGTCATAAAAGTCATCAAGTATGTTGATGCCGCCGCAAAATACGGTGCGCTGGTCAATGACGCACAGCTTGCGGTGTAGCCTTCGCCAGGCCAAGGGCTGCAAAATTGCCCAGCTGGACGCTAGCGGCGAGTACACGCACCAGTCAACACCAGCGCTTCGCATTTTTTCTTGCCACTCGGGCGGCAATGGGTGCGAGCCGATACCGTCAACCAGCACCTGCACCGTCACGCCGCGGCGGGCAGCGCGAATGAGCGCGTTGGCTACGTCGGCACCCGCGCCAAACACGTCGAACAAATACGTTTCCATTTGCACCCACCGCGTCGCACCATCAATTGCTTCAATCAAGGCTGGGAAATACGCACGGCCGCCTTGCAGCAGCCGCAGGTTTTCTGCGACGTGCCTGCTCCTTTTTTCGCTCTGTTGGCTAGATCTCATAACCTAGGTTACGACAAAAATCGCGGCAACATCAAAATAGCTTCAGCATTAGAGGGCGAGTAACAGGCATCCGCCGCAGCGCGATACGGCAACCATTGAAACGCTGTGTGCTCCGCCGGGCTAAGCGTAACGCCGGTTTGCGCTCGAACACAGAGACTGAAGACGTGCTCGGTGTTGCGCGTGATTCCTGGCGCGTAGCGGTGACGCCACGCCGGATAAATTTCGTAAATGTTTGATACGTGCCAGTTAATG
>JANPDQ010000075.1:0-5469 GCA_031431575.1 Polaromonas sp. | reverse complement strand
TCAGGACGCGAGCCCTCGATGTAAATCTTGCGCGAGCCAGGAAAGGGCGTGCGTGTGATGCGACTGGTGAGGTCGGCGGTGTCGACTGTGAGTGAGGTTTTGGCCATGGCTTGTCTCCGATTAATGGGGCATCTGGTGCAGGAAAATAAAGCCTGCCTGGAGAGCCCAACCCTTTGCTTAAAAAGGGAATCCGGGAGCCAAAAAGCGTTGTTCCCTACGCGGGGACCAACAAAAGTTAGACCCGATCAGGTTCAGCGGGTCTCACTCTTTACCAAGTGATCTCAGCCCAACTGATTTTGGGCACCCCGACAAGCTGCGTGTATTGTAGGCATGACACTACTTTTACGCAAAACCCGCGCGATGAAGTAGGACGGCAAGCAGAGTGTGAATTTTGACCTTTGGCGGTTCCTAAACTCGGGCATGACTACACCCACCCGCGTTAGAAAAGGCCAAGCGCCTGCAGTTTTGACCCGCGCTGTTTTCCACACCCGGTTCATGGAATCGTTTATGGACCCGGCATTTCAGCCAGAGGCCGAAGCATTGGCGCGACTGGAAACGGTTGCCTGGGATGCATATAAGGAAGGGCGCAAAGCACCCGTAACCCAACCAGCTGGCAAAGGCTATGCCGATCCGAAATACGAGCTGTCGGTGGAGTGGTTGGAGACCAAGCAAAAAATTGACGCCGCGCAAGCTGCGCAAAAGAAAAAATCTACGCCATCGCGCGTGTTGCTGGTCTGCGGCTCCGCCCGCAACGACGGAACTTGCCCCGGCGAGATCTCCAAAAGCTGGCGCCTTACCAACACCGCAAAAACCACACTCGTCAAAGCGGGCATGGAAGTCGATGTGCTGGATTTGAGCTTGCTCACGTCCAGCTACCACCTCAATATTCACCCCTGCAAAGCCTGCGCATCTACTGCCATGCCGCTGTGCCACTGGCCGTGCAGTTGCTACCCCAACCATGCGCAAGGCCAAACCAGCGACTGGATGGCCGAAATTTATGCGCGTTGGGCGGCAGCGCACGGAGTCATCATCGTGACCCCCGTGTACTGGTACCAGTCGCCCAGCCCGCTAAAACTTATGATTGACCGACTGGTATGCGCAGACGGCGGTAACCCCGACCCAAGCGCCACCCACGGCAAAGACCCGGCTTCCGCAAAGGCGCTTGAACTCAAAGGCTGGGACTACCCAAAACACTTGAGTGGCCGTGCGTATGGCGTAGTCGTGCACGGCGATGTAGCAGGCATTGAGGGCGCGCGGCGCGCACTGTGTGACTGGCTTGAGTGGATGGGGTTGATTGATTCCGGCGTGCAGTCAAAGCTGGACCGATTCATCGGCTACTACGAGCCGTACGCCACCAGCCACGACACGCTCGACAAAGACAAAGTCGTGCAGGCAGAGGTGCGCAATGTGGCGGGCGCGGTGGCCAATGCAGTCAAGGCGCTGCGCGCAGGCAGCTTGTCGCAGCCAGACAAAGACCTCGTCAAGCCTCGACCCAAGTAGGGCAAGCGCGTTAATGGCCAGTACACCACGCCCATAAAAAACGCCCCGCTTCTTGCGATGCGGGGCGCCTTTCAAATGCGTTGGGTTGCTTTAGAGGCGTCAGTTACCCAAAAGCAACCAGCGCAACTAATGGCATCACTTGTTGGTAGGGGCTTCTGCTTGGGGCATCGCCGTGGTGCTACTCTTCATTTTCATATCGCTTTTCGATTTGTTCATGGCGCGGCGCTCTTCACGCATGGCTTTGCGCTTGGCTGAAGCGGCACTTGGCGTAGTTACTGCAGCTTTTTCGCCAGTGCTCAATTCACGGTCGTTTCTGTCAACGCCGGCCTTGGCTTCTGCCCGGGTGGTGTTTGAAGCAGTGCCAGGCTTTGGCGGCTCGCTCAGGTTTTTTGGCGGCACCGAAGCGTCTGGGCGGACGACTTCAGATTTCACTTCGGCACGGGTGGTGTTGGATGTGGTGCCGGCCTTTGGCGGCTCGCCAAGGTTTTTGACCTCGGCTTTGCTGGTATCACGCGTTACTTCGGACTTCACTTCAGCGCGAGTCGCTGGGGCTGCTGGCGTCTGCGCAACAGCAAAGCCAGCAGTAGCCAGCAAGGCTGTCATCAACAGCGAGGTAGTTGTCTTTTTCATTTCGAATTCCTTAAAAAGTTGTCGAGGGGGTGCTCAAAACCTTGTAGTGTTCTGCAAGGCTCTGCGGGGAGGCGAGAAAGCAAACCCCACCCCTGTAAGGTAAATGTTGCGCTGTACGGCGCGAACCAGCGCAAGCGCACGATGCATGTAGGACGCTGCACGCTTTCTGCGTAGTGGCTGCTATAAAGCTCATCCGCCTTAGGCCCAAATGATGGCACGGGGTTTTTAATGCCCCGAAGAATCAAGCCTCTTCTGATAAAAACTTGGCTTGCCGCCCTACAAGCAGTCCGCCGCTACTCAAGTGACAATGCAAAAATTGCCATTTTTTAAGGTTCCATGACACTGCCTGAATCGTTAGATACGCGTGCTAAAGCAAAGAAGCCGAAGATCACACCGCTTCCGATAGCAGACGCAGATGTGCGCGCCCAAGCAGCGCAGGCCCTGGCCCAAGCCGCCAAGACTTTTTCACTCAAAGTTTTGACGGTAAACATCCACAAGGGCTTTACGTTTTTTAACCGCAAGTTCATCCTGCCCGAGCTCCGCGAAGCGGTGCGCAAAATCGGCGCCGACGTGGTGTTTTTGCAAGAAGTCACTGGCAGCCACACCCACCACGGGGACAAGTTTGACAACTACCCCGACACGCCGCATTACGAATTTTTAGCCGACAGCATTTGGCCAGACTTTGCCTATGGGCGCAACGCGGTGTACGACAAGGGCGACCACGGTAACGCGGTGATGTCCAAGTTCCCCATCGTGCGTTTTGAAAACCACGACGTGTCCATCAGTGGGCCCGAACGGCGCGGCTTGCTGCATTGCGAGCTGCAAATCCCCGGCCGCGACATCAACCTGCACGCCGTGTGCGTACACCTGAGCCTGCGCGAAGACCACCGAACCCTGCAAATGGACAAGCTGTGCGACTTGATTAAAAAGCAGGTCCCTGTGCAGGCGCCACTGATCGTGGCGGGCGACTTCAACGACTGGCGGCACCGCGCATTGACCCAACTTGCCGACGGCGCAGGCCTGCATGAAGTGTTTGTCACCGCCAATGGGCACCCGGCCCGCACCTTTCCGGCGCGTCGGCCGCTGCTGCGGCTTGACCGCATCTATGTGCGCAACGCCATCGGCCACAAGCCATCGGTGCTGCCCCGCAAACCGTGGTCACACCTGTCAGACCACGCACCGCTGGCGGCTGTGATTGAGCTGTAGCACCGCCAGTATGCTATTAATATAATAGCTGTTTGCGCCCGTAATCATTGGGCTACAGGTCAATAACGCGTAATTTCTAGCGCCAAAACGCCCTTGCGGTACGTCAACCGCCGCAAAGCAAGCGTTGTCTCAGGCGCGCTGAATCTTGAACACTGCGCGGCTGGCGCGTGCGTTGGGCCACCAGCGCACTTCATGGCCGTCTTGCAGGCCAAACTGGTCGATGATGCGCAGCTTGTTCTGGTTGGCCAGTGCCTGAAAATCACGCAGCGTACCGACACGAATGTTGGGTGTGTCGTACCACTGGTAGGGCAAGATTTTGGTCACCGGCATGCGCCCGCGCAGCACGGCCAGACGGTTTGGCCAATGGCCAAAGTTGGGAAACGCCACGATGCCGATGCGGCCCACGCGTGCAGTTTCACGCAGCATGACTTCTGCGTTGCGCAGGTGTTGCAGCGTGTCAATTTGCAGCACCACATCAAACGACGCGTCGCCAAATACGGCCAGGCCTTCGTCCAGGTTGAGCTGAATGACGTTCACGCCGCGCGCGACGCAGGCTTGCACATTGGTGTCATTGATCTCAACGCCGTAGCCGGAGCAACCACGTTCACGAATCAGATAGTCCAACAGCTCACCCGTGCCGCAACCCAAGTCGAGCACCCGAGATCCGTGAGGCACCAGCGCGGCAATAGACAGCAAGTCTGGTGAAGGCGTTGAAATCATGGCGCCACCTTGCTTTGAAAATAGGAGCGCACCACGCCCATGTAACGGGGGTCATCGAGTAAAAAGGCATCATGCCCGTGGGGCGCGTCGATTTCGGCGTAGCTCACGTCAATCTGGTTGTCGAGCAGGGCTTTGACAATTTCACGGCTGCGCGCCGGGGCAAAGCGCCAGTCAGTGGTGAAGCTGACCAACAGAAATTTTGCTGTGACGTGCTCTAAAGCCGCACTCAAGTCGCCGCCGAAGCGTGACGCAGGGTCAAAGTAATCCAGCGCGCGGGTGATCAGCAAATAGGTATTGGCGTCAAAGTATTCGCTGAACTTGTCGCCCTGATAACGCAGATAACTTTCGATTTGAAATTCAACGTCCTGAGTCGAGTATTTGAAAGGGGAAGCAGAAACTTCAGCGATGGCGTCTTTTCCAGCAGGGGCCGCGGAACCGGCTTTGCCGGGCCGCAGGCGCAGCGCCCCCTCGGGGGGCAGAGCAGTACGCGAAGCGTCAAACGTGGGGGCCGAACGCCGCGACGGGCCGCCCCGAGCAAGTTCCGCCCCCTCGGGGGGCAGCGAAGTACGCGAAGCGACGAGCGTGGGGGCTAGTTTCCTGCCGAATTTCTCATTCATCACATCATCACTCAAATATGTGATGTGCCCAATCATCCGCGCAATGCGCAGGCCGCGTTTGGGCAGCACACCGTGCGCGGCGTAATGCCCGCCGTTAAAGTCTGGGTCGGTGACGATGGCGCGTCGTGCGACTTCATTGAACGCGATGTTTTCAGCCGTTAAATTGGGCGCGCTGGCTACCACCACGGCGTGGCGCAAACGGCTCGGGTACTGCAGCGCCCAGCTCAAGGCCTGCATGCCGCCCAAGCTGCCGCCCATCACTGCTGCGAGGGTTTGAATCCCCAGCGCATCCATCAGCCGGGCCTGCGCTTCCACCCAATCTTGCACAGTGACCACCGGAAAATCCGCGCCGTACACCTTGCCGGTATCTGGGTTGATTTGCATTGGCCCAGTAGAGCCAAAGCATGAGCCGAGGTTGTTGACGCCGATGACGAAAAACACATTGGTGTCTACCGGCTTGCCGGGGCCAATCATGGTGTGCCACCAGCCTTCAGATTTGGCTTGCCCCTCATACACGCCGGCCACATGGTGCGATGCGTTGAGCGCGTGGCAGATCAGCACTGCGTTGGATTTGTCGGCATTTAATGTGCCGTAGGTTTCATAGCTCAAGTCGTAGGCGCGAATCGACGCGCCGCTTTGCAGTGGCAGCGCGGCATCAAAATGCATGGACTGTGGCTTGGCAATCAACATATCTCGAACAGTATTCGGTCCTGACGGCAATAAAAAACCCGACACCGCTAAAGAGCAGGGCCGGGCTGGGCTTGGGTAATTAGCATGATTTTAAGGAAGCTTTGCG
>JANPDQ010000074.1:0-4226 GCA_031431575.1 Polaromonas sp. | reverse complement strand
ATTCAATGGTGAGAAGTAAACAATTTGCGCACCCATTGCGGTCAAGCAGTCAATATTTGCGGCGTAAATGAAGCAGAACGCTGCGTCACGGGCAACCGCAATGGTTTGGCCGTTCAATGCAGTACTCGGGAAATCGGTACGGACTGAATCGGGCGCCTCAAAGCGCGTAAACCAGGCCTGCAAATCAGCCAAACTCATCTTGCCAAGCGGCGTTTCAGCCAAAGCATCGGCGGCCGCGTCAAGCCTTTGGGTAGCATCATTCAATTCGCCCGCCATGACCAAGCCCAGATGCCGCTCGGGCAGCTTAAAAGCGTCGCTGTGCATCAGCGCACCGCGCCACTGACTCACATCACGCAAACCAGCCTCCAGCATCTCGGCGTGGCCAGCAGAGGCCACACGGTTTGCCAGCACGCCCGCAAACGCCAAGCCTTCGCGGTAATGCTGCAAGCCCCAGGCCAGCGCCCCGAACGTGCCCGCCATCGCACTGGCGTCAATCACCGCCAATATCGGTAAGCCAAAACGCTGCGCAAGATCGGCTGCGCTGGGTTCGCCGTCAAACAGCCCCATCACGCCTTCAACAATGATCAGGTCGGACTCAAGCGCCGCATCATAAAAGCGCTGCGCGCAGTCCTGCTCACCCGTCATCCACAGGTCAAGCTGGTGCACCGGGTTGCCACTGGCCAAGGTCAACCAATGCGGATCCAAAAAATCAGGCCCGCACTTGAAGACTCTTACATGCCTGCCTTGCCGAGTGTGCAGACGCGCCAAGGCAGATGCCACTGTGGTTTTGCCCTGACCAGAAGCTGGGGCAGCAATCAAAATGGCGGGGCAACGTGTGGGTTGAGTCATCGTTAGACAAGCACTATTGAGGTGCGCAGTACAGATCCCGGGAAAACCGCTGCTAGTTGCACCGCAAACACCAGCACAACCACAGACACAAAGAATTTACCCACGTGCTGCACATCCTTAGCACTAAAGCGCGTAAGACACTGATGCAAACATGTTGAAGCCCGGTGTTGAATACCCATTGGCCAGGCTGTACTGCTTGTCAAAAACGTTGTTGATTCGCAATAGGAATGAAACATTTTTGTTCAGCGCATACGTACCGCCAAGATTCAGCGTGCTGTAGCCTGGCAGAACATCGCGGCCCGTGAACGCCAAATTCGCATCTTCCCGATTACTGGAAATCTTCAGCTCGCCAAACACGCTTGCTCCGCCAAAATCGCGCGTAACGCGCGCGTTAAGCATGTGGCGGGCAATGCGCACAAAACGCAAATTGTCAGTGGCTGCGCTCAACGATCGGGTACGCGGGTCGGTGTAGTCATACGACAGGGCGTAGGTTAAGTCACCCACCCGGTTGTCGGCGCTGAGTGTGGCTCCGCGCAGCTCAGCAGACGATTGCTGCACATTCGTTGACGGCACGATGAAGCCTTGAATCTGGTTTTGGTACACCACAGCGCTCAGGGCCAACGAGCCTTGGTCGTATTTCAACCCGATTTCTTTAGATTTGTTGCGCTGCGGCTTAAGCGTCGCGGTGCCGAAGCCGGGGAAGTACAGCTGGTTAAAACTCGGCGCCTGAAAGCTGGTGCCAACGCTGGCAATGGCCCTGATCGATTGCGTTAACCGGTAGCCGCCAGACAGCGCCCAGTTATTAAAACTGCCGAACTGCGAGTTGCTGTCTTTGCGAACCACCGCCAGAGCGTTCCAGTCTTTCTTGTTTAAAGCGTAAGACACCGCCGCGCTGCGAACACTGCGTTCGGAAACTGTGTAGACCGTTGAGCTGTCCACCGCTTCGTCGCGTTTTTCAAGCACCACAGACAAGACGTCTTTACCCAACGCAATATCGTTTTGCCAGGTGAGTTGCTTTCGATTGGTGTTGAACCTACCTACCGCGCCAGAGATGGCTGCGTCCGTTCGGCGGTACTCTGAAAGAGACTTATCCGAGCTACTGCCAACTGTCAAAGTCGACTTCCACGTCTCAAGCCATTGCGCCTGCCAGCTAAAGGCCAAGTTACTGAGCCTCAAATCGTTGCTGGCGTCCCACCGCGAGGCAGCAATTGCGCCAGGGTTCGGCGACGGCCGACCGTCAAACTGCAGGTCGGTCTTACTTTGCAGAAGCGACAGCGTCAGCAGATGGTTTTTATGTACTTGCGCCGTCAACTTGGCATCGAGGCTGGTGCTTCTGAAGGCGTCATCGTCTGGATTGAAGTCCGTTGAGGCCTGGTTGTTGCGGGTGCTGATTCCTGCAGCTTGCTCGCTTGAAATGCCGAAGCTATAACCGATTACGCTGACGCTTCCGCGAACGGATGCACCCGTGTTCACCACGCCATCGGAGCCAGCACCAAATGTGGCATTCACGGAAACCCTTTCGGTCGGTGCGCGCGTGAATATTTGAATCACACCGCCCACCGCATCAGGCCCATACAGGGCAGAGGCCGCTCCGCGCAACACTTCAATGCGCTCAATTCGCTCTATAGGCATATTTTCAAACGACGCGCCGCCGCTGGTGGCTGACCCGACCCGCACGCCATCGATCAAGACAATCGTTTGGCTGGCGGAAGCCCCGCGCAAAAAGATGCCAGTGTTGGAGCGATGGCTTCCATTTGCCGTGAACTGCACTCCCGGCAACTGCGCCAGAACATCGCGCAGCGAGCCTGGTCCAGCTCTGTCAAGCACCTCACGCGTGATGACTGACACGTCGGCCAGCACGTCAGTAATCGGCACCGCTATGCGCGTAGCAGTGATGACCGTTTCAGACAACGCAGGTGCCTGCGCAGTTTGAGCGAAAGAAGACAATGGGAATGCGGCAGCCAAAGCCAGCGGGAGTGCGGCAAAGCGCACCGGGCAAAAAGAACTTTTCATGAGTTAAACCATCAACAGACAAGCCCTCACCGGCATCCCCGCCAGTGTATGAGCGACAAGACAATGCACTTTTTTCAAAGCGCAACATCACCTTGTTGGCCGGTATCCGGGCTGACGGAACTGCTTTCATCGCCTTCCCAAATGATTGTTAACGTCATTCAGTGGCTGAGGATGAAGGCTGAAAACACACTAAAAATTAGCCTGAATTCGTCCGTTTTACCGTTGCGGGGGCAGCGCAGGTTAAAAGGCATCGCAGACTCAAAACCAATCAAATCGGCATTAAGTCACAAAGACCTCCCCCTGCTTCCCGTTGAACTGCAGCGTGTGAACCACACCGCGAGCACCAACGCTTTGGATTCTACGCTTGACCACTGCGCAAACCCTACAATCGCATCAGCTATGGCAAACCCAAACCAAATTGAGCAAATCACCGAGCGTGTGGAGCGGCTACTGCTTCGGTATGAAGAGCTGCAGCGAACCAACGCACTGCTGGCGGATGAAATTGGCGTGCTCACGCAGGAGCGAGACTCACTGAGGTCGCGCCTTGGTGCGGCCAGAGCACGGGTGGATGCACTGCTTGAGCGCCTGCCTGAAAACGTGGCAGTACACACACTTTCTGGTGCGGTCCCCCGCACAGGTACTTGAGCATGAAGCAACTTGAAGTTCAAATCATGGGCCAAAGTTACCTGCTCGGTTGCCCGCCTGATGGTGATGCCAGATTGCTGGACGCGGTCAATCGCGTTGACATTGCGATGTGCAAAATTCGCGATGGCGGAAAAATTAAAGCGCGCGACCGTATTGCTGTTTTGGCAGCTTTGAATTTGGCATTTGAAATTCCAGAACCCAGCGCAACCCCAACGGCAGCATCCATGGTTACTCAGTCACCTGCCATTGAAAACGCGCAATTGGCTGGCCTGTTAGATCGACTTGATGCCGCGCTCGGGCAAGATGGACAGCTACTGTAGGTCATTGCGTACGCGTACCGAACCGCAAACCGGCAGACGCGCCTACAATCACTTTTGTCTGCAGTACGTGCTGGGCTTTATATTTCCTTGAACCAATGCTTTTAATAGCACGGGCTTGGTAAATTGCCCGGTTGGCGCGCCCGTCTCGCGTTAGACGAGCCCAAAGCCAGGCTGCCCTCGCCCACCTGAACCCCGGTTCAGGATGACGGTCCAGCGGTACTTGCAGACACCCCTTTTTTGCGTTAACGCCGAGGAAAATATCACAGAAAGTTAGCGCTGTTACTCAAAGTTTCAGTCGTTTCAGTTTAATCTTTAAAAGGACTAACCAGAAACACTCACATGATTTTGAAAAAATTATTGACCTGCTGCTCGGCGATTACCGTGATGGCGTACGCAATG
>JANPDQ010000073.1:0-5965 GCA_031431575.1 Polaromonas sp. | reverse complement strand
AAAGGCGGCATCATGAAAATTTTGGAAAACGCCCAGCGCGACGGTGTTGACGCACCAGTGATTCCGATGGCGCTGACCAACTTGTGGGGCTCGTTTTTCAGCCGCGTCGAAAAAGGCGGCGCAATGGTCAGGCCGTTCAGGCGCGGGCTGTTTTCTCGTGTCGGGTTGAACGTGGGGGGTGCCATGGCGGCAAGTACCGTGCAACCTGAGCAAATCAAGGCCCGCGTTGAAGACTTGTTAAGAATGTAGGCCCTTAAAGTACAAAAATAGGGTACTTGCGGGGCCAACACACGGCACTGTCCAATTTAAGCCTGAAGTAGACGCACGGCGTGGTTATATTTCATCTCGTGTCTGATTTTCTTTTTTTAAACAAACAAAAGGTTCTATGCAAATTCTGATTCACCGCGACTCCAAGCCTTGGCAAGCACAGGTATGGATCTCATTCTTACTGGCCTTGTTTTTGTGTGCGGTGGGGCTGGCTTATTTGCCGGGCAAAGAACTAGATCGCGCTTTCATGATCATGGGTTACTTTTTTTGCATGTCAGCAGCCTTTGTGTTGGCCAAATACGTACGGGACCAGGAAAAAAGCGCCCATGAGGGAAAGATGGCCGACACACCCATGTTCAAGCTGGTGGTGTGGGGCGGTTTTGCACTTGCCATGTCGTTAACCGGCTGGGGGCTGTGGCGGATGGAGGTCAACGACACTTACAAGGCGTTTTTAGGCGTCAGCTGGCTGTATTTGATTACCTGCACGTTCACGCTGGCTAAAACCCTGCGCGACAAGCACGAGGCAGACCTGAACGAAGCGCGCGCTGTCGGGCGCTCCATGCGCCAAACCGCAGAAGTTTGAAGTGGAGACAACTGTGAAAACCATGAAAACTACGAAAACCAAAAGCACTCCTTTTTTAGTAGCAGCTAGCGCCCTTATCTTGTGCGCTAGTGCGTCATTTGATGCGTATTCGCAGTCTGAAGCTTCGGCTATCAGTGCCATTTCGGCATTGCCCGTGGCATCGGTTGTGGTCGGGGCAAGTGCTGCAGCGGGCGCTGTTGTTGCGTTGCCCGTTGTGCTGTCTACCGCCGGCGCGGTGCTGGTGATCAAGACCGTGGAAAGCACTGCGCGCGGAACCATCTACGTTCTGGAAAGAGCCTCTGACGGGGCCAGGGCAAGCATTGAAATTGTGGGTAGAGCGGTTGCTGGCGCTTCAATGGTTGCCGGCGCATCGGTACTGGTGACGGTTGTCGGCAGCGGCGTGGTGCTTTCTGCCGCCGGGGAAGCAATTGCGTTTATTCCAAACGCGCTGGGCCGCGCGCTGCTGCACAACGAACGCATTACCAATTGAAAGTTAAAACCACTCCTTTGCAGGGGCTTGTTGGGCTGGCGCTGCGCTCTTTAATGGCGTTCGCTTTGTGCGCAGCGCCAGCGGCCCACGCAGGGCGCAACTGCGACGCTACAAAGACCACACTGCAAAGTGTTGAACGTGGATTGGCACTGGCTGAAAAAACGCTTGCTTCACTGAATGAAAGTGGCCACAAAGTAGTGGTTTTGGCGCGCGCCGGACAAGACCTTGGCAAGTACGGGGTGCGGTATTCGCACTTGGGCATTGCCTACCAGCAGCTTGGCTCAGACGGCAAAAATACCTGGCGTGTTCTGCACAAGCTCAACGAATGCGGCACCAGCGTATCTGCCGTTTACCGGCAAGGGTTGGGGGAGTTCTTTATGGACGACCTGTGGCGCTTTGAGGCAGCCTGGTTGCCGCTGACGCCTGCTGCGCAGAAGAGCTTGCTCGAACTCATTGAAAACCCAAGTCGAGCCGCAAGCCTGCACCACAAGCCCTACAGCATGGTGGCCTACGCTTGGGGCCAAAAATACCAGCAGTCCAACCAGTGGGCCATAGAAACGATGGCTGCAGCAATTAGCCCCGGCGTTACTACGCGGCAGCAGGCACAGTCCTGGCTGGGCACCAGTGGCTATACGCCAAGCACCTTAAAACTGGGGCCACTTACCCGGCTTGGGGGACGCGTAACGTCGGCCAATGTTGCGTTCGATGACCACCCAGATGAAAAACGCTTCTCAAACCGAATTGAAACTGTCACCGTAGATTCGGTTTTTGGCTGGCTGCAACGGGCACAAATCGGTGTTCCGGGCAAGTCGCCTACAGTGGTCAAGCTGTAGGTGTGTATAGGGCGGGGCAGCGCCGCTAAGTGTCTAACACCTTATTTTTTTAGGAAGTACCATGACCAAATCACTTCGACTTACCGAAAAATGGATGCGCCGTGGGCTGTGGCTGGTGGCGCTGGTGTTTGCCGGGTTTCTGATTGGGCTGGGCTCGGCGGTGGTGGGGGACTTGCCGCAGGTTGAGCAAAAGCTGAGCGTGGACGATTTTGCCGACAAAAAAATCAGCGGTGAACTAAAGAGTAGCGTCAGGGCTTCTGAGCTGGCTGGGGCCGCTGCAGATAGTTCCCTTGCGCAAGCCCAACTCAAACGCAGGGCTGCCCAAGCCGATACGTCTGCGGCCAGTGAAACTTTTCGCAATTGGCTCTCCACACGTCAGGCCACCGCGCAGCCTGACCAGGACACGGAGCTGATTGCCCGCACCAGGGCGCTTGACGAACTGAAAGCGAAAGAACGGGCAGCAGGCGTTGCCGTTGAAGCGCAGCAGCAGGCTGCGCTGGATGCAAGCCAAACCGCAGAAGCCGCGCGCAACAAGCTGGCAGAGCTCAACGCAGCAGCGCAACTGCAACTTGACGTGGCCAACAGGCGGGTAGAGCTGCGCGTATTTTTGTACCGCCTGGCCCTGACACTTCCGTTGTTGGGCATTGCGGGCTGGTTGTTCGTGAAAAAGCGTAAAGGCACCTACTGGCCTTTTGTGTGGGGTTTTATTATTTTTGCGCTGTTCGCATTTTTTGTAGAGCTGGTGCCGTACCTGCCCAGCTACGGCGGCTATGTGCGCTACATCGTGGGTATTATGGTGACGGTACTGATTGGGCGTCAGGCCATCGTGTCGCTCAACCGCTACCTCGAACGGCAAAAGCTGGCTGAGCAGATGCCCAGCATTCAACGCCGCGACGAGATGAGTTATGACACCGCCTTGACGCGTTTGTCGAAAAACGTGTGCCCGGGTTGCGAGCGGCCGGTGGACTTGAAAAATACTGAAATTGATTTTTGTCCACACTGCGGCATTGGCTTGTTTGACCACTGCGGCGCGTGCAGCACGCGCAAAAGCGCATTTGCAAAGTTTTGCCATGCATGTGGTGCTGTGGGGCAGCAGCCGCGAGGCGCTGCAACGCCTCAGTCCATCGCTGCACTTTCGCCGGTGGCTGGACCCTCAAGCGCCTAGAAGGCTAAACACCCCGCGCTCGGTCGGCCTGGAACTGCTGGGTAAATTCTGCAAAGCGCCCGGCATCCAGCGCATCGCGCACTTCCTGCATCAGGTTCAAGTAGTAGTGCAGGTTGTGAATGCTGGCCAGCATGGGGCCCAGCATTTCGCCGCAGCGCTCAAGGTGGTGCATGTAAGCCCGCGAGAAATTCTTGCAGGTGTAGCAAGTGCAGGTACTGTCGACTGGCGCGTCTTCAGACTTGTAGCGCGCATTGCGAATTTTCAAATCGCCGAACCGCGTGAACATATGGCCGTTGCGCGCGTTGCGGGTCGGCATCACGCAGTCGAACATGTCTACGCCTGCAGCAACCCCTTCCACGAGGTCTTCTGGCGTGCCAACGCCCATCAGGTAGCGCGGTTTGTGGCTTGGCAAGCGATGCGGCGTGTGCGCCATGATGCGCTGCATTTCTTCCTTTGGCTCACCCACGCTGACGCCGCCAATCGCGTAGCCGGGTAGGTCAAGCTCGACCAGCGCATCAAGTGACTCTTGCCGCAAGTTTTCAAACATGCCGCCCTGCACAATGCCGAAAAGTGCGTTCGGGTTTTCAAGCTTGCCGAACTCGCTCATGCAGCGGCTGGCCCAGCGCTGGCTGAGTTCCATCGACGTGCGTGCCTCAGCCTCGGTCGTGATGTGGCCTGCCGTGTCGTATGGCGTGCATTCGTCAAACTGCATGACGATGTCGCTGTTGAGCACGGTCTGGATTTGCATGGAGATTTCAGGCGTTAAAAACAGTTTGTCGCCATTCACTGGCGATGAAAACGCCACACCTTCTTCTGTGATTTTTCGGCCCTTTCCGTCAGTGCCGCCCAGCGACCAGACCTGAAAACCGCCGCTGTCGGTCAGTATCGGTTTGTGCCAACTCTCAAACCGGTGCAGCCCGCCGAATTGTTGGATGATGTCAATGCCCGGCCGCATCCACAGGTGAAAGGTGTTGCCCAGAATGATTTGCGCGCCCATGTCATGCAGCGACTGTGGCATCACGCCTTTTACCGTGCCATACGTGCCAACGGGCATGAAGATCGGCGTTTGCACCACGCCGTGGTTTAACGTCAAAGTGCCGCGGCGTGCGTGGCTGGTGGGGTCGGTGGTAAGGACTTGAAAGGTGAGCATTGAGATCTTAAAGTTACTCAATTTTAAGCCGCTTGGTGTGAAAGTGATTCCGATACTCTGTGAAAACGGGATGGGAGTTCTCCGCATGCAAATCTGCAAATCCCACAATCAGGAAACGAATATGCAAGCTCAAGCCACCGTGTCTGCCAAGGGGCAAGTCACCTTACCTGCAAGCATGCGCGCCAAATTGGGAATTGTTCCGGGAGCGCTCGTCTATTTTGAGTTGCGCGGTAGCGAGCTGGTACTCACGCGCGAATTGCCGATGAGCTCCTATTGCGGCATGTTGAAAGGCTACGACTTAGGCGACATTGAGCCTGAAAAAGAATTCGATCGTACGTTTGAGTAACCCTCGTCGCAACTCGGTCGAGAGGGATATGCGTGCTATATAGTTTGTAGCTGCTCGCGCCTGTACTTATTGCGCTAGCGTGCTATTTCGCTTGATTTCAGCAACATACAGTCGCCATAGCTGAAAAATCGGTAGCGCTGGGCAATAGCATGCTGGTACAAGCCCATGATGTGCGCATACCCTGCAAACGCACTGACCAGCATCATCAGTGTGCTTTTAGGCAAATGAAAGTTGGTCAGCAGCATGTCCACCACTTCAAACGTAAAGCCCGGCGTGATGAAGATGTTGGTGTCATTGCAGCCGCCTCCAAATTTCGCGCAGGACTCCAGCGCCCGTACGGTGGTGGTGCCCACCGCCACCACGCGCCCACCGCGCGCCTTGCAGTCGGCAATGGCTTGCAGCGTTTCTGGCGGGACTTCAAAGCGTTCAAAGTGCATGACGTGGTCGGCAATGTTTTCGGCCTTTACTGGCTGAAACGTGCCCGCACCCACATGCAGCGTGACGCTGGCGCGCTGCACACCGCGTGCCGCCAGTTGGGCGAGCACTGTGTCGTCAAAATGCAGCGCGGCTGTGGGGGCTGCCACTGCGCCAGGGTGTTTGGCAAACACAGTTTGGTAGCGCTGCTCGTCGTCCGCCGAATCAGTGTGCGTGATGTAAGGCGGCAAAGGTACGTGCCCGTGCTGCGCCATCAGGGCATACGGGTCACTGCTTAATTTAAAGCGGTACAGCGGCCCATCGGTGTTCGGCCAACGGCCCAGCAGCGTTGCCGTAAAACCACCGTCCATGTGCATGACCGCACCGGGCAAGGGCTTTTTGCTGACCTTCATGTGTGCAGCGACTTCGTGGCCTGAATCTGCATCTGGCGACAGAACGCGTTCAATCAGCAACTCAAGCCGCCCGCCACTGGTCTTTTGCCCGAAGAGCCGCGCTTTGACCACTTTGGTGTCGTTAAACACCAGCAAGTCGCCAGGGGCAAGCAGTTCGGGCAGATCGGTGAAGTGGCGGTCAACGGCCGCTTCAGCACGCCCATCCAGCAAGCGCGAGCCGCTGCGCTGCGCAGGCGGGTGCTGCGCGATCAGCTCAGGCGGTAGCTCAAAATCAAAATCACTCAAGGTAAAAGTTGTCTTCATA
>JANPDQ010000072.1:0-9652 GCA_031431575.1 Polaromonas sp. | reverse complement strand
TCAAAACCATTCTGACCAACCGCTGGGAGGTTCAGAAAAGTACCTGCGGCATTGCCCGCAGTGGAAGTGCCCCCGCTGGACGCAATGACGTTTGAATAGCTTGTGCCAAAAGCAACGCGATTGGATCCACCCAACGAGTAGCCGCCATCACCGCCACGGCTCGCGCGCTGGTCTGTGCCACCAAGGCGAACGCCCAGTGACCGTCCAAAAGTGTCACCAGCTTCAACTATCCGCGCTTCAATCAACACTTGCTTCACAGGAATGTCCAGCTTAAGAATCAACGCCTGAACCTGTTCAAGCTTTGACGGAATATCCGTCACAAATAATTGATTAGTTCGGGGTTCAAAAATTACACTGCCCCGCGTTGACAAAATTTTGGTGGCGCCAGGGGTTCCTGTACCGACCAACCCCGCAGCAATATCAGCCGCCTTCGCGTAATTCAGCCGAAAGTCCTGGGTTCGCACCGACTCCAGATTTTGGATTGCGTTTTTTGACTCCAGCTCAACCTTGTCCTTGGCTGCAAACTCATCCTTGGGTGCGATCAAAAGCACATTACCTGACTTGCGCATGCCCAAGCCGCGTGCCTGCAAGATAATGTCTAGCGCCTGGTCCCAAGGCACATCTTTCAGCCGTAGCGTCACCGCGCCGCTCACACTGTCAGACGTCACAATATTAAAGCTGGTGAACTCGGCAATCACCGATAGCAACGATCGGATTTCAATGTTCTGAAAGTTCAGGGACAGCTTCTCACCGGTGTAGCCTGGCCCTTGGGTAAGTTTGCCTGGGTCAACTTTCTGCTGGCGCACTTCCACTACGAACTGGTTGTCACTTTGGTAAGCGCTATGCTCCCACAAACCTTTGGGTGCAATCACCATTCTTACCTTGTCACCAGTTTGAAAGGTCGTAACGCTTTCCACAGGGGTGCCGAAGTCTGCAACATCCAGCTTGCGGCGCAAGCCTTCGGGCAAACTGGTTTTCAAAAACTCGACTACAAGTGTCTGCCCTTGCTGGCGAATGTCCACGCCCACCTGATTGTTGGGCAAATCCACGACGATACGCCCGGCATTCTCGGTGCCGCGACGAAAGTCAATATCCTTCAAGGCCAAGACGTCACGGTTCCGATTTTCGGCAAATGCTGGAGCTGCAACACCTGCTGGTGCAGCAACAGTTACGGCGTCCAACGTGATCACCAACGACTTCCCTTGAATCTCCGCCTTGTAAGGCGCTGACGCTTTAAGGTTTAAGACCACCCGAGTTCGCTCGCCGGCCTGCACTACATTGGCCGAACGCAAGTTCCCCAAATTCATTTCTACTGCTGAACGTCCCATCGCGTTGCCGATACCAGGAAAATCCAGGGCAATGCGGGCGGGAGATTGAATGCTAAAACCGTTGGGTATTGCAGTCAGCGGCTCCGCCAAATCGATCCGAATAACTTCATTGCCACCCGATACCGAACCGGTGACTGATTGAATCGTGTTGGAAGTTTGAGCAGAAGTGAAAGGCGAAACGAATAACGCCAACGCCGCCAGAAACACGGCCCTCACCGATGCGCTCATCGATGTTCGGCAAATCAGCCGAGTCACCGCTCCGGCGCTCTGAAGTTTCCACGTCTGCTTGCTCATTTTGATACCTCTTGAAGCTTTAAAGTCGCCGTCCGCTCAATCCATTCGCCGGCAGCGTCTTGCACAATTTCTCTCAAAGTCAGATCAGAATCCGACACCTTCGTGATTCGGCCGTAGTTTTGACCCAAATAGTTTCCGACGCGAAGCTGGTACAGCAAATTGTCAACTCGCACCAATGCGACTTGCTGGCCACCTTTCATAAGACTGCCGACCATGGCGGCAGAATCAAGCGGAGACGCTTCCAATGGCTCCTTGCGCCGGGCTAACTCCGGCGCAATTAAAGCAACATTTGCAGTAGCTTGGGAAGAATCCCGCTTGAGCGCCTGCGTTAATTTTTGACTGCTGAATGGCTCAATCGCGCCTTCTTGCTGGTACGCCTGCGGGGTGAACTTCGTTGGGGCCGGAACCGGGTCAATTTTTGGTCGGGCAGAGTTGCGTTCATCAAGCATCCACTGCTGCAACTCATCTTGCTCAGACGAGCCGCAAGCGGCCAAAGTCAGAGCAATAAACGCCCACACCGCAGCAAACAAAATATTGCGCATAGTCATTTCGCCGGCCCTTTTGCGGCAGCAGCGGCCTTACGTTGCAACTCAACTTCTTCGGGGTCAAGGTACCGAAAAGTCTTCGCGGTGGCGTCGAGAGTCAATGCGCCGTCTTTGCCAGGCAACAGCGTTAAATTGTTGAGCGTTACGATGCGTGAGAGATTGGCGATGTCTGCTGCAAACGCGCCAATATCGTGGTATCGACCCGTCACCCGAACCGCAATGGGCAACTCTGCGTAATATGCCTTCACGCTGACCTGGCCCGGCTTGAACAAATCAAAAAGCAGGCTGCGGCCAAGTCCAGCCTGATTTATATCCGACAGCAATGCATCCATTTCCGCTTTACTGGGCAACTGTTTTTCGAGCTGCGTAACATACTGGAGAACCTGCTCTCTTTGTTTTTTCAGGACTTCAAGGCTGGCGGCCTGCGCCACCTTCTTTTTATAGTCTTCCCGCAAAACCACCTCTTTGGCACGCTCTGCAGTGAGCTCTTCATCGGAGGTACTCAACCACAAGAACCAGAGCGCAACAACCACAACTGCCGCCACCGCCAAGCAAAGCAAATAGCGAGGGACTGCTGGCCAAGAAGGTGGATCATTTGGATTCAGGCCAACAAACTGCGCTTTTACCCTATCTTGAAACCCAGCGAGATCAACTTTGAATTTAGGAATCGTAGCCATAGTCAACCTTTCAGGTCTTGCCTGTAGTTGGGGCAACAACTGCAGCCGGGGCTGCTCCGGAAGCGCCAGATTTCTGTGCTGAAACGCCAGCAGCAGACGCAGCAGAGCCGGCCGATTTGGCTGGATCAGTCACACGCTTGAGCGCTACCCGCATCGAAAAATTCGCAACTCGGCGTTGATCACGCGCAGTTAAAGTGACAGTTGACGCTGTAATCTCTATCAACTCTGGTTTTGACAACCACGGGCTGTTGTTAGAAAGATTTCGCAGTAGCTCTGAGACCCGTTCATTCGATTGTGCGACGCCAACGATCAGCACGTTTTGGTTGTCTTGCTTCATGCTCGATATGTAGACCCCGTCAGGAAGCTGTTTGACCAACTCGCTTAAAAGGTACACGGGCAGGTTACGGTTGCCTTGCAGCTCTTCAACTGCTGCCTGACGCGCCCTCAAGCTGGCAATCTCAGCTTGCAAGGTAGCAATGTCTTTGATTTGATCTTCGAGTTTTTTTGTGGCAGTCTTTAAAAGCGTGTTTTTACTTTGCTGATCGGAAATTTTTGCCTGATACCAGGAGTAAACCCCGCCGCAGATTAAGCCGCCGACCAAAGCGGAAATCGCTAAAGAAACGAAGAAAGCTTCCCGCTTTCGTTTGCGGGCGGCCTCTCGGTGAGGGAGCAAATTGACTAATATCACCGCAGAAACCTCCGCAACGCCAAGCCGCAAGCGGTCAAATAAGACGCAGCTTCGCGCTTCATTTTCTTTTCACGGACATTCCCGCTAATCGTCATACCTTCAAACGGGTCCGCCTGAACGCACGCAAAGGACGTTTGCTGCGTCACCGACTCAGCCAAGCCAGGCAGCGCCGACGAACCCCCTGCAAGCATCACATAGTCCACTTTGTTGTTCGGAGTACTGGTGAAAAAGAACTGGAGTGCACGGCCAATTTCCTGGGCCATGCTGTCAACAAACGGCTTGAGAACGCCAGACTCATAGTCTTCCGGGAGGTCACCGCCGCGTTTTTTCGTCTCCGCCTCTTCCGGGGAAAAACCATACTGGCGAACAATCAATTGGGTCAATTGCGCGCCACCGAAAGCTTGGTCCCGCTCATACAGCACCTCGTCATTCCTGATGACCTGCATACTGGTGGTCAGAGCGCCTACTTCAAAAAGTGCCACTAAAGTATCAACGCCTTTGTTGGGCATGTTTTCAATAAGCCTTGCCGTGGCCAAACGAGATGCGTACGACTCTACGTCGATGACGATGGGTTTAAGGCCTGCGGCCTCGGCCAGACCTTGTCGGTCTTGTACTTTTTCCTTGCGTGACGCAGCAATCAACACCTCGACATCGCCCGCAGACGACGCGCTCGGCCCAACAACACAAAAATCAAGGCTAACTTCGTCAAGAGAAAACGGAATGTACTGGTTGGCCTCAGACTCGACTTGAATTTCGAGCTCAGATTCGCTCAGGCCACCGGGAAGGATGATTTTTTTGGTGATTACTGCAGAAGCTGGCAACGCCATTGCTACGTGTTTGGTGCGCGTACCACTTTTTTTCACGACTCGCCGAACCGCCTCAGCAACTTCGTCAAATTTTTCTACGTTACCGTCTGTTATCCAGCCTCGCTCTAGCGGCTCGATCGCACACCGGTCCAGCACCAAATTGCCCGACTTGTCGTGGCTAAGCTCAACCAGCTTCACACTGGATGAGCTGATGTCGAGCCCCAACAGGGCAGGTTCTTGGCGTTTTAACAAAGACCCCAAAGAGATCAAAACAGTCCCCAATATTCGCTACTTGGTAGCGTTGCGTACTTAAGAAATTACATGAATATTATCAGTAAGCTCTTTGTACGATAAGGATTTTTTTAGTTTTAAGGGCGGTGAGCGTTGTCAAAAACTGACGTTTCTTACAAATTTAATCAGTACGCGCACGCATTACGCGGCGGATAAAAGGTCAAACTACGAAATCCTCAAAGTTTAGGCGGCACACGTCCAACTGGCTAAAGTCACGCAAACGTGCAGGATTTTGATATTCCCAATTAGAGATTACGATTAACACTCTGCACCCTGCACCATGCACCCAGCATCAATGCGCTTTTATGTCTGACTCAAACCGGTCCTCTCCAAATCCAAAGCCGCAACCATCTAGACAACAGGCATGGCTGGGCTTGGCTGTAAAGGTCGCTTTGTGGCTGTCTGGGCTGGCATTGGCTAGCGTGATTGGATTGCTGATGGTCATCGCTGTAGCTCTGGCGGTGGCCTATCCCAACCTGCCAGATATTTCAGATTTGTCAGATTACCGGCCCAAGCTACCGATGCGGGTGTATTCGGCTGACGGCATTGTCATAGGGGAATTTGGCGAAGAGCGCCGTCGCCTGACACCCATCAATGAAATCCCAAAGGTGATGACAGATGCTGTGTTGGCGATTGAAGATGCCAGATTTTTTTCTCATGGCGGCGTGGACTACTTGGGCGTTATCCGTGCGGGGCTGGCCAACCTTGGCCGCGCGAAGGCTCAGGGCGCTTCAACCATCACCATGCAGGTCGCTCGCAACGTGTACCTGTCGGCTGAAAAGAGCTATACCCGGAAAATTTACGAAATTTTGCTTACATTTAAACTGGAGCACCTGCTGACCAAGAATCAAATTCTTGAAATCTACATGAACCAGATTTTTTTGGGCAACCGCGCTTATGGTTTTGCTGCGGCATCAGAAGCCTATTTTGGCAAACCACTCAAAGATGTGAGCATCGCCGAAGCCGCCATGCTGGCGGGCCTGCCCAAAGCGCCTTCTGCCTACAACCCCATCGTCAACCCCAAACGGGCAAAAGCGCGACAGCTGTACATCATTGAACGCATGGAAGCCAATGGCTTTATCACCAGCGCCCAGGCGATTGCAGCGAAAGAAGAAGAGCTCAAAGTCAAGACTGGGCCGGACGCTAGCCGGGTTCATGCAGAGTTCATCGCCGAGACAGTACGCCAGCTTGTATACAGCCAGTATGGAGAGCAGTCATACACGCGCGGGCTAAACGTGTTTACCACTTTGCAGGCTGCCGACCAAACAGCGGCTTATAAAGCACTGCGCAAGGGAATCATGGACTACGAGCGCCGCCAGATTTACCGCGGCCCCGAGAAGTTTATTGACTTGCCCAAAGACGCCAAAGAAGTTGAAGAAGCGATTGATGACGCCCTGAGCGAAAGCCCAGACAACGGCGATGTGATGTCCGCCGTTGTTTTAGAAGCGAACGCCAAACGCATTGTTGCGCTGCGCCAGAACAGCGAGCCTGTAGAAATTACTGGCGATGGCCTTAAGCCTGCGCTGTCCGGCTTGGCCGACAAAGCTGCGCCGAATATAAAAATCCGCCGGGGCGCGCTCATCCGGGTCGTTAAAACGCCAAAAAATACATGGGAAATCACCCAGCTGCCGGAGGTAGAAGGCGCTTTCGTTGCTTTAGACCCGCGCGACGGCGCCATTCGCGCATTGGTGGGTGGTTTTGATTTTGAGAAAAACAAGTTCAACCACGTGACCCAAGCTTGGCGCCAACCTGGTTCCAGTTTCAAGCCCTTCATCTATTCGGCGGCGCTTGAAAAAGGCTTTACCCCTTCAACGGTTATCAACGATGCACCGCTGTTCTTCGACGCGGGAGTCACTGGTGGCCAGCCTTGGGAGCCTAAAAACTACGACGGTACGTTCGACGGCCCAATGAGCATGCGCACTGGTTTGAAAAAGTCAAAGAACATGGTTTCGATCCGCATCCTGCAGTCGGTCGGCCCGACATATTCGCAAGAGTGGATTGGCCGCTTTGGCTTTGAAGCTGAGAAGCACCCGGCGTACTTGACGATGGCACTAGGTGCAGGTTCAGTCACGCCGATGCAGATGGCAACGGCCTACTCGGTTTTTGCCAACGGTGGATACCGCGTAACGCCTTACCTGATTACTAAAATCACGGACCAAAAGGGTAAGGTGCTGGTTGAAGCCAAGCCGCCTGTGCTCAATGAATCCATGCGCGGCATCGATGCGCGCAACGCTTTCATCATGTCCAGCCTGCTTCAAGAAGTCGCTCGCTCGGGCACGGCCGCGAAGGCGCAGGCCATGCTCAAGCGGCCCGATATTTATGGCAAAACTGGTACCACCAATGACTCTATCGACACCTGGTTTGTTGGCTACCAGCCAACCCTCACTGCGGCAGTCTGGATGGGTTATGACACGCCTAAAAAACTGGGTGACAAGGAAACTGGCGGCGGCCTAAGCCTGCCAGTATGGATTGATTTCATGGCGCACGCGCTCAAAAGTGTTGCGATTTCAGAGCCCAGCGTACCTAGCGGCGTGGTCAACGTGGGCGGAGAGTGGTATTTCGAGGAGTACGCTGGTGGGGCAGGTGTTCGCAGCCTGGGGATGCGCGATGCTGCTCAACCGTCTTCTGAGGGATCAGCACAACCCGCTCCTGACGGGGATACGCCCCCTTCGGTGCAGCCACCGAGCGACGAGAAAAAACGTATTTTGGATCTGTTCAAGAACTAAACGTCACAGCTTGGCCCGCTTGGGCGCTGGCTTCTGTGGTCAGCACTGCAAAAAATTCCGCTCCGTTTTTGGTGTCCAGCCACCGCCCATCCACGTATTTGTAGTGAAAGCCGCCAGACTTGGCCGCCAGCCAAATTTCTTGCAGCGGTTTTTGCAGGTTCATGACGATCTGGCTCTTGCTTGCGAATGTGAGCGTGATCATGCCGCCACTGCGCTGGTTGTCGATGTCAGCGTCGCTCGTTTCATTGATTCGGTCGCACGCCAGTTCAACGGCGCGCAAAGCAGCTTCTGCGTGGTTCAAGTACTCAAGGTCGGTCATTACAATCCAATGATGATTTTTTCAACTCGAATTTTAGGGCGTTGCGCAAAGCTCGTCCTGACCCGTGGCTTGCTAAGTGTGGCCGCGCTTTTGATGTCTGGGTGCGGCCAGCGTGGCCCCCTATTTTTGGCACCGCAAAGCGTTCCCTATTCGCTTTTGCCCGCAGCCACGCCTGCTAGTTCGCCCGCCAGCGCAGCACCGTCGCCAGCCACCAACGCATCGGCCGCCAAATGAAGACTCTTGCCGGACATCCATTTGTAGCTTACCAAGGCAACACGCTGCAGGTTGAGGGCGCGTCACTGAGCGCGTTGGCGCAGCAATTTGGCACGCCGCTGTTTGTGTATTCAAAAGCGTCAATGCTGGACGCGCTGGCAGCTTACAAGCGTGGCTTTGCCGGGCGCAACGCACAAATTTGCTACGGTATGAAAGCCAACTCAACGCTAGGCGTCTTGCAGGTGTTTGCAGCAGCCGGCTGCGGTTTTGACATTGTTTCCAGTGGTGAGCTGGCGCGGGTGGTGGCCGCTGGTGGAGACATTAAAAAAGTCATCTTTTCTGGTGTGGGCAAAACGCGAATTGAAATGCGCGAGGCTTTGCAGGCAGGTATCGGCTGCTTTAACGTCGAAAGCGAAGCCGAACTGGATGTGCTGTCCGCTGTGGCGCTGGAACTGGGCCTTCGCGCGCCAGTCAGCATACGCGTCAATCCCAATGTTGACCCTAAAACGCACCCATACATTTCAACTGGCCTGAAAGGCAACAAGTTTGGCGTGGCGCACAGCGACGCATTGCGCGTCTACCAGCATGCAGCGTCGCTCGCTGGCCTGAATGTGGTGGGAATTGACTGCCATATCGGCTCACAGATCACCGAAGTCACGCCCTACCTCGACGCAATGGATCGTGTGCTTGACCTGGTCGAGGCAATTGAAGCGGCGGGCGTGCCGATTGCCCATATCGATTTTGGCGGCGGCTTGGGCATCAATTACAACGGCGACACGCCTCCCGCAGCAGACGCGTTGTGGAAGCAATTGCTGGCCAAAATTGACGGGCGCGGCCATACAGGCAAAAAGCTGATGATTGAACCCGGCCGCTCACTGGTAGGCAATGCGGGCGTGTGCGTGAGCGAGGTCATTTTCATCAAACCCGGTGAGCAAAAAAACTTCTGCATCATTGACGCCGCGATGAACGACCTGCCCCGCCCGGCTTTGTACCAAGCGTTTCACGCGATTGTGCCGACCCAGCTAACGGACAAGCCCGGCGCACAGTACGACGTGGTGGGCCCGGTGTGCGAAAGCGGTGACTGGATTGGACGCGACCGCGATTTGAGCGTGGTTGCGGGCGAATATGTCGCCGTGCTATCAGCGGGCGCTTACTGCATGAGCATGGCCAGCAACTACAACACCCGAGGCCGCGCTGCTGAAGTGCTGGTTGATGGTGACAAGGCATATGTGATTCGCCAGCGGGAGACCGCGCAAGACCAGATGCGCGCTGAAACTTTGCTACCAACCTGAACCGTGCAATTTAAAAAAGACGATTCGCGCCGACCTCGATGTAATAAAAACCCGAATGACCAAGAAACCCAGCCTGTACGAAATATTGGACGTGTCGCGAACAGCCAACACCGCTGCGATTGACCAGGCTTGGCGGACAAAGCTGGGGGCTTTGGAGCGCGTCGCTAGCGCCATGGACAGCACAGAGCTGGCGTCACGCAAACAATTGATTCGGATTGCTGCCAACACCCTTTTAGACAGCTCATCACGCTTGGCCTATGACTCACAACTGGCACGAAGCGAGAATGCCGACGGCAGCGGTAACAGCCATGCCTCAGAACTTTCCCGTCAGGTTGCAGGCGAGGCAGCTCTGGGTTTGGCCTTGGTTCCCCAGGTTCAACCAACTGTCTCGCGCGATTCCATGAATTTACGGGCAGATGCGATGGCACTGCGAGCTGAGGCAATGTCACTGCGAGCCGACGCCATGATCCTGC
>JANPDQ010000071.1:0-18960 GCA_031431575.1 Polaromonas sp. | reverse complement strand
AGCACCAGATTCACGGCAACGTGGTGCAAACCACCAGCCGAGCGTTGCTGGAAGAGGTCAAATTCAAGCCACAAAGTGCGGATAACCCTGGAGCGGTGGCAAGTCTGGAGTGGGGCAGCTACCCGATTTTGAATTTCCGTGCCGTACCGGTGATCGATATCGTCACCATGCCGCGCCCCGGTGAGCCGCCACTTGGCGCGGGCGAGTCGTCATCCGTACCTGGCACAGCCGCAATTGCCAACGCGATTTTTGATGCGACTGGCGTTCGTTTTAGGCAGCCGCCATTTACGCCTGAAGTGGTATTGACAGGGTTGAATGGGCTAAATTCAGCTGATTTTAAGGATAAAAACGGCCTGCAGCCCAATGAATATTGGCGTAAGCAGCTACTAAATAATGATCAAGTTGATCGAATACCTCCAGTGTCAAGCATCTGGCCGGCTACCAAGAAGCGCTGGCTGCAAGCAGGCGGCATGGTGGCTGGCCTGTTCGGCGTGGCGGTTGCAATGATGGGTTGGCGGTCGGTCATTGCGCCTGTTCCGCTTTCCTCGGCAAACGTCTACTCTCTCGCCACTATCGAGCAAGGCCGCCAGTTGGCCGCGCTGGGCAACTGCGTGGGTTGCCACACAGCCACTGACGGCATACCCAACGCAGGCGGGAGAGCGTTAGACACACCCTTCGGCAAAATCTACAGCACCAATCTCACGCCAGACACCGGCGGCATCGGCAACTGGACACTGCCCGCTTTTCAGCGTGCCATGCGTGAAGGCGTCTCGCGCGATGGGCATTACCTCTACCCCGCCTTTCCCTACACGTCGTATGCCAAAACCACTGACGAAGACTTGACGGCGCTCTACGCTTACCTGATGGCGCAACCGGCGGTCAAGTCCAATCCGCCAGAAACCAAGCTCGCCTTCCCCTACAACATTCGTCCACTGATGGCGGTGTGGAACGGCTTGTTTCATAAACCGTCCCCCATCAAACTACAAACCGAACAGACCGCCGAGTGGATTCGCGGCAACTACCTCGTCAACAGCCTGGGCCATTGCGGCGCCTGCCACACGCCGCGCAACGCGCTGGGCGCTGAACGCGGTGGCCAAGCGTATTTAGCAGGCGCGGTGATTGACGGCTGGGAGGCGCCCGCGTTGACTGGCTTGTCCCGCGCACCCGTGCCGTGGAACGCTGCCGAGTTGTACCGATACTTGCGCGTTGGACATACCTTGCAGCACGGTATTGCGGCTGGGCCGATGGGTGCGGTCGTCAAAGAGCTGGTTGCGCTGCCTGACGCTGACATCAGCGCCATGGCCAGCTACCTGGCGTCATTCAGCGCACCGATAACAGACGCACAAAGCCGGGCACGCGCTATTGAAGTAGTAGCTGGCGCGCAGCAAAACGCTGGCGCATTGCTTGGCTCGGGTCAGCGACTCTTCAGCGGCGCGTGTGGCACTTGTCACCACGACGGTGACGGGCCCACACTGCTCGGCGTCAACTCACCGCTGGCGCTCAACAGCAACTTGCACAGCACCAGGCCAGACAATCTGATCAACACCATTTTGAACGGCGTGCGCGAGCCCGCTACGCAAGATATCGGCTTCATGCCCGCTTTTAAATATGCCTTGAGCGATGCGCAAATTGCGGAGCTGGCCAGCTACATGCGCAGCCGGTATGCACCGGCTGAGCCGGCGTGGATCCATTTACCCGCAGACATTGCACGACTGCGCAAAACCGCCAGCGACTGATCAGGTTTTAGGTGCCTGAAAACCAGCTGCCCGATACGTCAACACCAGCGTATCGCGAAAGCCTTTGTCTCCGGCAGCGTGGTCAGGAAATATTGGCGTGGTTTCATGGATCACCCGCGCATCGTCCAGCAGCAGCGCAGTAAGTGGCTCACGCATTTCAAAGCGTACCCCCTGCGGCCCATTCGCGTCAAAAACCCGCGTTTCGCCACCTTTTACGCCGTGGCGCGTCACCAGCAGCACCACGACAAAGTTCACCCCGTCGCGGTGCGCACCTTCGGGCGTCGGGCGACCCACGCCGCCTGCGGTGTCGATGCGGAACTGGTGCGCTTCTACAAACCACTGGTCAACGGCTTGTACTTGCGCAAACAGCCTGCCAAAGCCAGCCAGTAAATCCGTCCAGGCCGGGGCTTGCGCAACGCTGGCTTCCACCGGCTCAAACCACCTTTCATACCCACCGTGCAGCGCGTTGTAATCGGTCGGCTGCCAATGCGCCCGGTGCGGTGTTTGCGTGAGGGTGCTGCCTGCAATGTCTTGCACAAAGCAGGCGTGACGGCGTTGCCGATAACGTCCGCCATCTTTCAAGTGCGCATCGGGTGGCAAGTTGTGCCAAGCCTGAGCCAAATTGCCCCAGTTCGGCAGCCAGTAGGCAGGTAGTCCGAGGGCTGCTGTCAGGTCGGTCGGGGAGAGCAAACTCAAGCCGTCCTGGCTCAGGGCTTGGGCGGCGGGCTTCTGGGGCGCAACGATATTGAACATGGCTGTATTTTGCTTGAGATGAAAATTGCCTGCGCCTAGTCGCACTGCTTGAAGCGGCATAAAATCTGGCTCATGCGGCTTTCGCCTGACCAAATTACCAATATTCGTGCCCTGACAAGCCAGCTTGCAGGTGCGTCAGCCCGGGTGTGGCTGTTTGGCTCGCGCGTGCATGATGACGCACGCGGTGGTGATGTCGACCTGCTCCTGGAGCTTGACACTGCGGTGCTTGAGCCTGCGCAACTATCAGCGCGGTTAGCGGCGCGGGTGTCCAAGACCATGTTTGGACGCAAGGTGGATGTGCTGATCAAAGCTCCTAACTTGATGCACTTGCCCATACACGAAATAGCGCTTGCTGAAGGCGTTTTGCTATGACGATTTTGGAGCCGCTCAAGCAGCGCTTGGTTTTTTTAGCGCGCGTCACTGAAAAGGAATGCATGCATTTGGTAGAGACAGATGAGCGTCTGTTCGGCGCTGCACTCACCGCGCAAGACGCGCAGAAGATAGCCGTAGACCCACTGCTGGCCGAGCGGCTCGATGCCTTCGTAGCCCGCTTTGGCCGATTGCAGGATACCGTGGGCGACAAACTGTTGCCTGCGCTGCTTCTGGCGATGTCGGAAACTCCTGGCCCGGCGATTGACAACCTGGACAAGGCCGAACGATTCGGCTGGATAGATTCAGCTGACGACTGGGTGGAAATGCGCCGCCTTCTCAATCAGATGGTTCACGAATGCATTGAAGATGTCGTAGTACTGGCAAGTGCACTGCGCAGCGGCCATGCTTTTGTCCCCAAGCTGGTCAAGGCTGCACGTTCATGCGTTGCGCAGGCTGAACGCGTTTTACGCATGTAGTCAAATGTGCTACATATTTAATAGCTGCTTACGCCTGTATCTGTTGCGCTAGAGGCCAATTCGGCCTAAATTTCAATGCCTGAAGTGCCGTACCCCGGTCAGCACCATCACCACGCCGCGATCATCTGCTGCGTCAATGACTTCCTGATCGCGCATCGATCCGCCGGGTTGAATCACGCTGGTGGCGCCTGCGTCAACGAGTACGTCCAGCCCATCGCGGAAAGGGAAGAACGCATCGCTGGCCACCGCTGTTCCGGCCAATGACAAGGCAGCATGGCCCGCTTTAATGCTGGCTATGCGGGCAGAGTCGAGGCGGCTCATCTGGCCTGCGCCTACGCCCATCGTCATGCCATCTTTGCAAAACACGATGGCGTTGGATTTCACGTACTTTGCGACCGTCCATGCAAACATCAGGTCTTGCAGTTGGGCAGGGGTGGGCTTGAGTTTGCTGACGACTTTCAAATCGGCCAAAACCAGTTCATGGTTGTCAGCGGTTTGCATCAACAGGCCCGAACCGACGCGCTTGATGTCCATCGTGTTTCGGGTGTTGCCGCTGACAGGCAAATCAATCTGCAAAATCCGTACGTTGGCTTTGGACTTGAATACGGCCAGCGCGTCGGGTGTGAAGCTGGGGGCCATCAGCACTTCCACAAACTGCTTTGAAATTTGCAGCGCCGCCGCTTCTTCAAGAGGGCAGTTCAACGCAATGATGCCGCCAAATGCAGAAGTGGGATCGGTTTTGAATGCCTTGCTGTAAGCCTCTAGTGCATCCGCGCCCACAGCCACGCCACACGGGTTGGCGTGCTTGACGATGACGCATGCCGCTTTGCTAAAACTCTTCACGCATTCCCACGCAGCATCGGCATCGGCAATATTGTTGTAACTCAGCTCTTTGCCTTGCAACTGCCGGGCGGTGACTAGTGAGCCAGCTGCGGGGTGCAGGTCGCGGTACAGCGCGGCCTGCTGGTGGGCGTTTTCGCCATAGCGCAAGTCTTGCAGTTTGACGAAGCGGCTGTTAGTTTGCGCGGGGAACTGGGCCATCGTGTGCGAGCTATTGCCATCAAGCTGAATGCTTGACAAATAGTCGCTGATCGCGCCGTCGTACTGGCTGATGCGGTTAAACGCAGCGACAGACAAAGCGAACTTGGTTTGGTCCGTCAATTTGCCATCGGTCTTCAATTCTGCCAGCACGCCGGCGTACTGCGTTGCATCGGTCAGAACGCCAACGTCACGCCAGTTTTTGGCGGCACTGCGCACCATCGCGGGCCCGCCGATGTCGATGTTTTCAATCGCGTCTTCCAGCGTGCAGCCCTGCTTGGCAACGGTGGCTTCAAACGGGTAGAGGTTTACTACCAGCAAATCAATTGTTGCGATGTTGTGCGCGCTTAAAGCAGCCATGTGCTCGGGCACGTCACGCCTCGCCAACAGCCCGCCGTGAATGGTCGGGTGCAGCGTTTTCACGCGTCCGTCCAGCATTTCAGGGAAACCGGTGTGGTTTGCCACTTCAGTCACGGGAAGGCCAGCATCCGCCAGCAGTTTTGCAGTACCGCCAGTGGACAGCAGCTTAATGCCGAGCGCGTGCAGAGCTTGCGCAAATTCAAGAATGCCGGTTTTGTCAGAGACGGAAATCAGTGCGTTCATTGTTGTTGTTCTTCAGGGTTTTCTTTTGAAATTGCTTGAGTTTTTCAAGTTACTTGAGCAACTTGTGCTCAACCAGCTTTTTACGCAGCGTGTTGCGGTTCAGGCCCAGCCATTCGGCAGCGCGTGACTGGTTGTTGTCGGCTTGCTGCATCACCACTTCAAGCAGCGGCTTTTCAACCACGTGCACCATCATGTCGTACATGCTGTCAGGCTCAGTGCCGCGCAAGTCTTTAAAGTAGCCGTCCAGGCTGACGCGGATGCATTCTTCTATTTGTTTTTTACTCATACCAAAACTTTCTCAATATCCAAATTCCCAACGAGTGTGGGACTGGGCACGCGGTCTGTGACCGCACCCAGCGCATCAAAAAAATCGTTAACTGCAAGCAATTGCGCCTCGGCGTCTTGCAGCAGGTTCATGCGTGCGCGAAACGCTTCGCCGCCCGGCAGCGTTTTGACGTACCAGCCGATGTGTTTGCGCGCACTGCGCACGCCGGTAAATTCACCGTACAACGCGTAATGGTCAAGCAGGTGTTCGTGCAGCAGGCGTTTTACGTCCAGCACCAACGGCGGTGCAAGGTGATCGCCAGTCGCCAAAAAGTGCGCCACTTCACGAAAAATCCACGGCCTGCCTTGCGCAACGCGGCCCAGCATCACGGCATCAGCGCCGGTGTAGGCCAGTACATCGCGGGCTTTTTCACCGCTCGTGATGTCGCCGTTGGCTGCCACCGGAATTTTCAAGGTGGCCTTGACTTCAGCAATCGTGTCGTACTCGGCCAGGCCCTTGTAGCCTTGCTCGCGCGTGCGGCCATGCACGGCAACCATTGCCACGCCAGCGCTTTCAGCAGCACGCGCAATGGTCACTGCGTTTTTATGGTGTGCTGCCCAGCCCGTGCGCATCTTGAGCGTGACTGGAACGTTGCGCGGCGCGCAAGCTGCCACTACTGCGGCAACAATTTCTATTGCCAGCGTCTCGTCTTGCATCAGCGCAGAGCCAGCCCATTTGTTGCACACTTTTTTGGCAGGGCAGCCCATGTTGATGTCAATGATTTGCGCTCCTCGGTCGATGTTGTAGGCAGCGGCGTCCGCCATCATTTGCGCATCGGTTCCGGCAATCTGCACGGCAATCGGTTCGGGCTCACCATCGTGGTTGGCGCGGCGGGAGGTTTTGAGCGTGTCCCACAAGTCGCGCCGCGACGTCACCATTTCACTCACCGCATAACCGGCACCCAGCTTCTTGCACAACATGCGAAATGGCCTGTCGGTCACGCCCGCCATGGGCGCGACAAACAAATTGTTTGCCAGTGCAAAAGGGCCGATAAACATTTGGGGGAATGTGGTGCGCGTGCTCAAAAAGAAGGCAAAGTATAGCTGCTTAAAAATTAAGCAAAAACCATAGCACGGTAGCGCACATTCAGATGCGATACTTTGCAAATATGCAAGCGTGGATGCAACAACTTCTGGAAATGCTGGCGCTGCCGCAGTTCGGCCTGAGCACGGTGTTTGTGGTGTCGTTTATTTCCGCCACGCTGCTTCCGCTTGGTTCCGAGCCCGTTGTGTTTGGTCTGGTCAAACTAAATCCGGAGCTATTTTGGCCCGCTATTTTCACTGCAACTGCTGGCAACACACTTGGCGGCGCGCTCGACTGGTGGCTGGGTTACGGCGCGCACAAGGTGGTGGATAAGTACAAGCACGATTCGCACCACGGCCGGGCTCTGCGTTGGCTTGAAAAGTTGGGGCCGAAGGCCTGCTTGCTGGCGTGGCTGCCAGTGGTAGGCGACCCGCTGTGCGCGGTGGCTGGCTGGCTAAAGTTTTCTTTTTGGCCCTGCGTTTTTTACATGGCGATTGGAAAATTTCTCCGTTATTTTTTAATGACTGGTAGCCTGATTTGGGCCTTTCCGGGCGGCTTTAGTTTTTGAGCTAGAAGCGCTCGTCGGGCAGTAAATAGCGCCATTGCCCAACAGGCAGTCCACGCAGCGGCACGCGGCCAATGCGCAGGCGCTTCATGCCGGTAACTAGCAAGCCGACACTCTCACAAAAATACTCAATTTGCCCTGGCTGCTCGCCTTTGAGTGCAAAGCGCAAGCGCGCCTCGCTTTGCCAGCTAACTTTGGCTGGGCTCAGCGGTTTGCCGTTGAAAGTAAAGCCGTGGTCAACTCGGTTCAGGCGCTCCAGCCCGCCGGGCTTGATGGTGCCAGCTACCTCAACTACCACTTCATGCTCCAGCGTGGCGGCATCTTCTTGCAGCTTGCGGGCAACGCGCCAGTCGTCGCTGAACACCACCAACCCACTGGCAGGCAGGGCGAGCGGCGTGATGAGCTCGGCAGCAAAGTGTTTTTTGAGTCGCACGATGCCCGACCGGTCGTCACTCGCGCGGGTAGCCAATTGCAAGTCGGCCTTTAAGTCGGCGGGTTTGTGCAGCAGCAACGTCACGGCTGTGGGCGCCAGCAAGCTGGCGTCTTTTGACAGCGCAACGGTTTGGTGCAGCACCTTGAACTGCGGCTCTTCAACCACCACGCCGTCGACCGTAACCCAGCCGCCTTGAATGTATTGCTCCGCTTCGCTACGTGAGCAGGGCAGCATTTCAGCCAGGCGCTTGGCAAGGCGAATGGGTTCAATCATGTGTTCTTTTCAAGCGGCCGCCGTGGGACTGGCTTTGCCAGACCACCAGCGGCGTCCCCTGCAAGGGGAGGATGGACTACACGCCAGTGAGGCCAGACAGGGGTGTTCCATAAGCTAGCTTGAGAAAAGGAAGTTCATCACGTCGCCATCCTTGACTACGTATTCTTTCCCCTCACTGCGCATCTTGCCTGCGTCTTTTGCGCCTTGCTCGCCTTTAAAAGCGATGTAGTCTGCAAATGCAATGGTTTGCGCGCGAATGTAGCCTTTTTCAAAGTCGGTGTGGATCACGCCTGCAGCTTGCGGGCCGGTGTCGCCCACATGAATCGTCCAGGCGCGCACTTCTTTCACGCCCGCCGTAAAGTAAGTTTGCAGGCCCAGCAGTTTGAAGGCCGCCATGATGAGGCGGTTCAAGCCCGGCTCGGTCTGACCCAGCTCGGCCAAAAACATTTTTTTGTCATCTTCTTCCATGTCGGCCATTTCGGCTTCCATCTTGGCGCAAATGGCCACCACGGGCGCGTTTTGCGCTTTGGCGTACTCGGTCAAACGGTCTAAAAACGGGTTGTTCTCAAAGCCGTCTTCGGCCACGTTGGCCACAAACATGGCGGGTTTGGCGGTGATGAGGAAAAACTGCTGCAACAGCGGTTGTTCTTCCTTGCTGAATTCAATGGTGCGCACCGGCTTGGCTTCGTTGAGCGCAGCCTGGCATTTTTCTAAAATAGCCACCAGCTTGATGGATTCTTTGTCGCCTGAGCGGGCTGTTTTTGTCACGCGGTGCAGCGCTTTTTCAACTGCCGCGAGGTCGGCCAGACACAGCTCGGTTTGAATCACTTCGATGTCAGAAATCGGATCCACCTTGCCCGCTACGTGAATCACGTTGTCGTCTTCAAAGCAGCGCACCACGTTCACCGTGGCGTCGGTTTCGCGGATGTGCGCCAAAAACTTGTTGCCCAGGCCTTCGCCCGTACTGGCACCTGCCACCAAGCCGGCAATGTCAACGAATTCAACAATCGCAGGCACGATTTTTTCGGGCGAAACAATCTCAGCCAATTGCGCCAGCCGGGCATCGGGCAATTCAACGATGCCTACGTTTGGCTCAATGGTGCAAAACGGGTAATTTTCAGCCGCTATTCCCGCTTTGGTCAACGCATTGAACAGGGTGGATTTACCGACGTTAGGCAAGCCGACGATGCCGCATTTCAAACTCATAAAAAGCCTTCAAAAACCAACAAAAACAGGTGGTGAAACCGTGGAAAAACAGGTGGCAAAGTGTAGGTTACTTCGCAGCATCGACCAAGTTGGTGTCGCCCTCCTCACTCAAAGCGAAAGTTACCGCGTACCGTTTGACCAACGCGCAGCAAGCTGTCTTGCGCGCCCAGTCGCACTGCGTTCATGCCAAAAGTGACGGCACCATTCACGCGCGGATTTTGGCGGTAGCTTTGCAGCACGTCGCCCACTTGCGGCGTGCTGATAGCGGTAAGCGGGTCAATATTCGGTATTGGGCAGCGCGGGCAGGGCTTGACGGGCTTTAGTTGCACCATACCGGTTTCGGTTTCGATGTTCAGCATTTCCAGCCGGTCTTCATCGTGTGCAGTCATCGGCTCGCAGCCCTGGGCATTGCCCAGCACCAGATTAGGCCGAAACCGCGCCATGCTGACAGCGCACTTTTCGTCCCCATCGCCGGCTGCGACCAGTTTTGAATTGAAGTGTGCCAAAGACGCTTCGCTGATGGCGAGCACCGGAAAACCGTCGTTGAACTGGTTTGGCGCATCAATGCCGCCGGTCCAGTCGCGGCTGCTCAGGCGTTTATGGTCAGGGTCAAACCGTACCAGACGGCAGCGGGTGCCTAAAAAATCAGTAAACCACTGCGCGGCAGTTGCGCCCATGTCAAACGCCGCTACGTCGTCGTCCCACACCCGCACGTGCACTGGCGCTTCAACCTCGTCAAGCTTGACGTGCAGCGCCAGCATGCCAGGGGCGCGCAGCACCATCTCGTAGTGCTTGATTTGCGGCACTACCAGTGCCATGCGCGGCAGCTCGCGCTGGGTTAAAAATTCGCCTTTGTCGTCTACCACCATCCAGGCGCGGTCGAACTCCAGACCGGTGTCTATCAGCAAGGCTTCCCGCACTGCCACGCCCGCGCACGATTTAATGGGGTACACCACCAAAGAGGTGATGACGCAGGTGCAGTCAAAGTTGCCGTCTGGCAATGTGGGTTGATCGCTCAATTAAAGCATCCTGAAAAATGGGTGTCGACGTGGCTAGTGCTGGCTATTTAATGGGGGCAAGCCAGCGCGCAGCCCCTAATTTTGCACTGCCTTCTAGAATGCAGAGATGTCCAAGACTTTTGACGTGTGTATTCGAGGCGACGGCGTGGTGGGCCGGACATTGGCGCTGCTGTTGGCAAAAGAGCGGCTTCGGGTGGCGCTCGTCACTGCACCAACGCAGCCTGCTGCAGCTCAAGACGTACGCGCTTACGCGCTGAACAGCTACAGCCGCAAAATGTTAGAGGTGCTGCGCGTGTGGCCGAGCGCAGATTTGGCCACCCCCGTCAGCACCATGCGTGTGTGGGGCGACAATGGTGGCGTGGTGGATTTCGACGCTGCGGGCGCGGGGCAAGAGGCGCTTGCGTGGATTGTGGATGTGCCCGCGTTGGAGCAAAACCTGTTGGACGCCTGCCGTTTTCAAAGCCAGATTGAAACCGTCTCTGAGCCCGCCACAGCCGCACTAAACGTGATTTGCGAAGGCCAAAAAAGCAGCAGTCGGGCGGGTGTGGCTACGCAGTGGTCGCGTAAATCGTATGCGCAAAAAGCCATTGCCGCCCGTTTGACGAGCAACATCCCGCATGCGGGGGCGGCGCGGCAGTGGTTTGCAGGGGGCGACATTCTGGCGCTGCTGCCGATGGGCGGCGCTGGCGGGAACTCTGTGGCCTTGGTGTGGTCAGTATCAGATGAACGCGCTGACATGCTGAGCAATTTGTCCCCGGAAGAATTTTGCGCCGCTTTAATGGCTGCGTGTGGCGAGAAGGTGGGTCAGCTTGAGTTGGCAGGCGCGCCAGCAACCTGGCCGCTAGCGCTCTCAAAAGCTGAGCATTGGGTTGGCCCGGGTTGGGCGCTGGCGGGCGATGCAGCGCACACGGTGCACCCACTGGCTGGGCAGGGGCTTAATTTGGGATTGGCCGATGCCGCCTGTTTGGCGGGCGTTCTGGCTGGGCGAGAGTACTGGCGCGGCTTGGGAGACGAAAAGTTGCTGCGCCGTTATGAGCGGGCGCGCAAGGCAGAAGTCGCAGCAGTCAGTGCGGTAACAGATGGGCTGCACAGCCTGTTTGCGCAAAGTGGCGCCCAGTGGCAGTCGCTGCGCAATTTCGGAATGAACGGTTTTGCCGCCAGCAAGCCCCTGAAAAACTGGCTGACACGCAGGGCGGCAGGAACGGCTGTGTAATGATCAACCCATTGAGTTAAAACAGGCTGTCAACCCCAGTCACGTTAAGCCAAACCAGAGAAAAATCATGACTTATTTCAAATCAATCGCGGCGGTGTGTGTGTTGGTGTGCGGCATGGGCTCAGCTATTTCACAAGAAGCCGCAATACGAAAAAATCTGGCCGAGCGGCTCCCCAATTTGCCAAAAATTGATGAGGTGAGCAAGACGCCGATGAACGGGCTGTATGAGCTGCGCGTCAACGACAGCGAGATTTTTTACACCGATGCAGAAGGCAACTTTTTGATCCAGGGGGTGCTGATCGATGCGAAGTCAAAGCGCAACCTGACTGAAGAGCGCACCGAAAAGCTCAACGCCATTGAGTTCAGTGCGCTGCCCTTGAAAGACGCTTTCACCATTGTGCGCGGCAACGGAAAACGCAAAATGGCGGTTTTTGAAGATCCCAACTGCGGCTTTTGCAAGCGCTTTGAGCGCGACCTGCAAAACGTCAACGATGTCACGGTGCATATGTTTTTGTACCCGGTACTCGGCGCTGACTCGGTCGAAAAAACCAAAAGTATCTGGTGCGCCAAAGACCGCGGTAAGGCCTGGCTGGATGTGATGGTGCGCGACATGCCGGTCGTCAAGGCCACTTGCGACACCACTGCAATTGACCGCAATAAGGCGTTTGGCTCGAAGTACAAAATCACCGGCACACCAACGATCTTTTTCGCTGATGGTTCGCGTGTGCCTGGCGCTATCAATGCGGCCCAGGTAGAAAAGTTTTTGGCTGAAGCCAAATAGCAGGCGCCATTGATCTTGTCATCGCTTGACCTGACCGCTGATATTGCCGCAAAACTCGGCATACCGCCACACCTTCAGATTTTTGAGCCAACGCATGCGGCAGCATTAAAGCGTCTTGCGACTGTGCGGCCAGCGCAATACGCGAAAAGCCGAAACGCGATTGACGGTGCAGTGACCGGGCTTTCGCCGTATTTCACGCACGGCATTTTGGCAATGGCCGAGGCGGCGCGCACGGTTCACGCTGCTTACCCATTGGGCTTTGACGACAAACTGGTGTTTGAGTTTGCGTGGCGTGAATTTTTTCACCATGTATGGAGCCGTGCTGCGGACAACGGTGACGCTATTTTGCGCGACATGCATGGCACATTGCCGTGGCATGGCGCGTATGCCGACACATTGCCGCAAGACATTCGTGAAGGCCGAACCGGCGTAGCGGCAATTGACAATGCGGTGCGCATTTTGTACGCCACAGGCTACCTGCACAACCACTTGCGCATGTGGCTGGCCAGTTACGTCGTGCATGTGCGCAAGGTGCACTGGCGCGCTGGCGCTGACTGGCTGTATGCCCATTTGCTTGATGGCGACTTGCCGAGTAACCACCTGAGCTGGCAATGGGTTGCCGCGACATTTTCGAGCAAACCGTATCTTTTCAATGCGGAGAATGTCGCCAAATACGCGCCACACCGCGCGCACGCTGCGTGGGATTGCAGCGGCACGGTCATTGACCAGAGCTATGAAGCGCTGGACGCGATGGCGCGTAACCAGGCCGGCAAACCCGCTGAACGCGGCCAGCATGCCGGGGTGAGCGAACCAGAACTTTTAACCGTTCCTTTTGAGTCTTTTGATGCTGCAGCGCAATCAATACGGGCGCAAATGGCTATAAATAATGTAGCAAATAAAAGCAATTTAACGCTGGAGCTGGTGCACCCGTTTAACCTTGCGCCACGCGCAGCAAGCGCCACCCAGGCTGATGTGCTGCGCATCGGCATCATCCATACCCCTGCACACCAATCGTGGCCGTGGTCTGAGCGGCGCTGGCGTTTTGTATTGGGTGCCATGGGACACACCACCGATGCCATCTGGGTTGGAGATGTTGCCCGGCTGGAACTTCCGCGTGGTTTGAAAGTGCGCGCGCAGGCCACGCTTTTCCCAGGTTATCG
The DNA here is from genome assembly GCA_031431575.1 of Polaromonas sp. Lineage (GTDB taxonomy): Bacteria > Pseudomonadota > Gammaproteobacteria > Burkholderiales > Burkholderiaceae_C > Polaromonas. Next base: position 5,984 of record JANPDQ010000071.1, on the reverse strand, counting down.
AGACGCCCTTTACGAGCTTGCAACGCCTTTTAACGCGCCGCGCCTACTGCCCAACCCCACAATGGCGTGCCGCTCGTTTACCAAGTTTTATGACCGTGCGCGGCGCGATGTAGATCAGTTCTCTAGCCTCTTGTAGAGTGTGACGAAGCCCGATGAAGCCAGATGAAGTCAGATTGCGCCCAATGACAACTGCCAAAACTGTTGAACAACTTGGCTACGCCGGCCTGCTTCCATTTGTACTGCTGGCCGCGCTGATGTGGCTAATAGACGCCGCTCTTTTACCGTTTGCGGCGGTAGCGCTGGTGGGCTACGCGGCGGTGATTGCCTCTTTTCTTGGGGGCGTGCATTGGGGAATTGGTTTCATGCGGGGCGAGGCTGCACAGCGCACGCAGTTTGTGTGGGGCGTCGCGCCTTCTCTGATGGCATGGCTCGCGTTGCTGCTGTCTGCCGATGCTGCGCTGCTTTTGCTGGGGCTGATTGTTGTGCTTTGCTATCTGGTTGACCGTAAGTTATACCCGCAGGCGGGACTGGCCCACTGGCTGCCGATGCGGCTGCGTTTGACAGTAGTAGCAGCCGCCTGCTGCGTGCTCGGCGCGGCGGCGATTTGACAAACTTCCGGAGCAACAAACGCCATGGGTAAAGCCAAACCAGCTTCAAGTGATGCATTGATTCACTACCAAATCGCATCGCGTGATGTTCATTCGCATTTGTTTGATGTCACGCTGACGATTGCAGCGCCACTGCCTGAGCAGCGCGTGTCGCTACCGGTGTGGATTCCAGGCAGCTACCTGGTGCGAGAGTTCGCCAAAAATTTGCAGAACTTGAACGCCAAACAAGGCAGGGCGCTGCGCCCAGCGCGCCAGCTTGACAAATGCACCTGGAGCATCGCGTGCAGTCCCGACAAGCCACTAGTGGTGACATATCAGGTGTACGCGCACGACAATTCGGTGCGCACTGCCTGGCTGGACGCACAGCGCGGGTTTTTCAATGGCACCAGCGTGTGTCTGCGGGCAGAAGGCCACACCGACACGGCTCACTACCTGGAAATACTTGCTCCTGAAAAAATAGCTGACTGGTCAGTCGCTACGGGCGCCAGCGCTCAAAAAATTGATAAAAAAGGATTCGGCATTTACAGCTTTGACAACTACGATGCGTTGGCTGATTGCCCGTTTGAACTAGGCACATTTTGGTCGGGCAGTTTTAAAGCAGCTGGTGTGCCGCACCGCTTTGTAGTGGCAGGTGCGCTGCCGGGCTTTGACGGGGCCAAGCTGTTGGCCGACGCGCAAAAAGTCTGCGAAACGGAAATTGCTTTTTGGCATGGCAACAAAAAGCCGCCTTTTGCCAGTTATGTTTTCATGCTCAACGCGGTTGACGACGGCTACGGCGGGCTGGAGCACCGCAACTCCACCGCGCTGATTTGCAATCGCAAAGACTTGCCGCGCCTGGGCGAGTCAAAAGTATCTGAAGGCTACACGACGCTGCGCGGGCTGATCAGCCACGAGTACTTTCACACCTGGAACGTCAAGCGCTTGCGACCCGCTGAATTTGCACGCTACGACTACACGAAGGAAAACTATACCGAGCTGCTGTGGTTTTTTGAAGGTTTTACCAGCTATTACGACGATTTATTGCTTCGCCGCGCGGGCTTGCTGGACAACGCCGGGTACCTGAAACTGCTGAACAAGACGATCAACCAGGTCATGCAAACACCTGGTGCGCAAGTCCAGTCGGTGGCCGAGGCGAGTTTTGACGCGTGGGTCAAGTACTACCGGCAAGATGAAAACACGCCGAACGCCACCGTGAGTTACTACACCAAAGGCGCGCTGGTGGCACTGTGTTTTGACGCTACGCTGCGCCGCGAAGGGCACACCAATCTGGACGAGGTGATGCGCGGCTTGTGGCAGCGGTGCAAGGCCGGGCCCATGACCGAAGCCGATTTTTTGGCCGTGTTGCAAACGCTCGGCAAACGCTCTTTTTCCCCCGAGCTGGCCAGCTGGGTGCATGACAAAAACGATTTGCCGTTGCGCGCTCTGCTGGTTGAGCACGGCGTGTCGGTACACGACGACCCGGCGCAGCTGGCCCAGCGGCTAGGGCTGCGGGTGGGTGAAGTCAACGGCGTTCACATCAAAGCCGTGCTGTCGGACGGCGCGGCTGCGCAGGCTGGATTTGCGGCAGGTGACGAGTGGTTGGGCGTGGAACCTGCCAAGCCAGCAAAACAAAACGGCGGCTGGCGCATGCAACGCCTGGACGATGTGCTGCTTTACGCTGGCACCGCGAACAAGATCACCGCACTGGTCTCCCGCGACAAGCGCCTGCTGCGACTGCCGCTCAGTATTCCTGCGGCTGCCACCACATGGCGGCTGGATATTGCAGATGTGAAAAAAGTAGAGCGCTGGTTGTCTGGCGTCCAATGACTCCGGCGTTCTTTATTTCGCGTTCACGATGCCTTTGAAGTCGTACGGCACAATAATTGTTTGGACCTTGCCAGCTGCAACGCCCTTGGCAATCTCAAGATTGGCCATCGCGTTCATGTAGCCAATCGCGCCTGCGTTGGCGTTCAGGGCAGCGATGCGCTCGGCTTCTTTTTTCGCCGTTTGCACTTCAACTTCTTTTGTTTTTAATTCGTTCTGCGCCCGTACCAACTCGTTGGCGCTGTTCACAATCACATCGGCTGGCAATATTGCCCGCACCTGCACTTGCGACACGGTGATTTTGTCGGCGAGCTTTTCTTCTGTCAGCGATTTGATGATGTTCTCGCGGATTTGCTGTTCAATCAGCGGGCGGTTGTCGGCCATTTTTAACGACTCAAATCCCCGTGCTGATTTGTACGCCGCATTGCGGGCGCTGAGCGCCACATAGTTTTGCATCAGCAAAATGTCTCCACTTTTGTCGCTCATGCCGTGAAAGGTTCGGTTCTTTGTGGTCCACAGTTCAGATACGGCCGACGGATTCACGTTGTAGACCACCGTCATGTCAAAGTCTTTGACGGTCGAGTTGTCTGAGGCCAGCGGCGTCATGTTGTCCACTGCCACGGCAACGTCCTGAATTTTGAACGTCAAGATGTCGCCAATGATGGTCTGGTTGAACGTGCCGGGCAGGCGCTCGGTCGGGTCTGTGGTTTTATCAAAATTGATGCGCAGGCCGACTTCGCCGGTTTCGATTCGGGTGCAACCGGCGCTTGTTAATACCATCGCGGCCAACAGCAAAGCAGTAGAAATTTGCATAGATATTCCTCTTTATGTACGTAAAACTTCGGCTGCAAATAAATGAAAAGCATTACCGATGCGGCAACAACTTTACCAAATGGGATCTGTGATCTCGCCTAGCTCACACTGTCGGCGCGTGGCATGATCAGGAACATTAAGCATTCAAAGAAAGCACATTTTTATGACCTACGAAACCATTCTTGTCACCACCGAAGGCCCCGACACCCGCCGCGTGGGCATCGTGACGCTGAACCGCCCGAAGCAGCTCAACGCGCTCAATGACCAGCTGATGGACGAGCTGGCCAGCGCATTGAAAGCGTTTGAGCTGGATGAAAACATTGGCTGCATGGTCATTACCGGCAGTGAAAAAGCTTTTGCCGCTGGTGCAGACATTGGCGCAATGGCCAAATACAGCTTTGCCGACGTCTACAAGGGCGACTACAACACCCGCAACTGGGAGCAAATCAAAGGCATCAGAAAGCCCGTGATTGCAGCCGTCAGCGGCTTTGCACTTGGCGGTGGTTGTGAGTTGGCCATGATGTGTGACTTCATCATTGCGGCCGACAACGCCAAATTCGGCCAGCCGGAAATCAAGCTGGGCGTGATTCCCGGTGCGGGCGGCACGCAACGCTTGCCACGCGCGGTGGGCAAGTCCAAAGCGATGGACATGGCGCTAACGGGCCGCATGATGGACGCGGTTGAGGCCGAACGTGCGGGCCTGGTCAGCCGCGTGGTGCCGCTTGAAAAACTGATGGAAGAAGCTGTTGGAGCGGCGCTGATGGTGTGCGCGTACGGCCAGCCCAGCGTGATGGCAGCCAAAGAAGCCGTCAACCGCGCGTTTGAGTCCGGCCTGAGCGATGGCGTGATGTTTGAGCGCCGCCTGTTCCACGCCTTGTTTGCAACTGATGACCAAAAAGAAGGCATGGACGCCTTTGTGAACAAGCGCAAGCCAGTGTTTAAGCATTCCTGAACGCTTTGCAATCCTGTTGGCTATAATTCGCTCTCTGGTGATATAGCTCAGTTGGTTAGAGCGCAGCATTCATAATGCTGATGTCGGTGGTTCAAATCCACCTATCACCACCATATTTTGAGGTTTTGCGCAGCCAAAACCCGCCCTATTCTTACAGCCTCTGGACAAACACCATGAACCGCTGGATTTCTCAACTTCTCGCGTCAACTGCTTTGTTTGCGCTGGTTATCGGTGCAGCGCACGCGCAGCTTGATGGCAGCTCCAACATCCGCAAGTTCCCACCCAATGCCAAGCGCGGTGAGCTGGTCGTGTTCAGCGCCCCTGACGTTTCAATCGACGGCAAAGCTGACCGCTTCGCGCCTGGCGTGCGCATTCGTGATGCCAGCAACGCGCTGGTTTTGTCCAGCACGCTGGTCAATACCCGGCTGGTAGTGAACTACACGCGAGACAACATTGGCCTGGTGCAAAACGTGTGGGTGTTGACCGCTGAAGAAGCAAGCTCGACCATACCCGGGCAGCCGACAGGCTTTTTCAGCAATATCGGCTCCATGTTTGACAAACCGGTAGCCAAGGACGACGGCAATACGCCGTTCAACCAGTTGCCCAAATACAAGCAGTAAAACGAAGCAAAAACGGCTTTTCCAGCCTGTTTTTCGCTCCTTTTTGTATCAAACTGGCACGTAGCCCAATATTTATGGGCGCAAGCCGCTCCTGAATTAATAGCGTTTATTGACCCACACCATGTCCAAAAAAGTCTTCATCAAAACCTTCGGCTGTCAAATGAACGAGTACGACTCGGACAAGATGCAAGACGTTTTGCGTGCCGCTGAAGGCTACGAGCCCACGCAAGACATGGAGCGCGCCGATCTGATTTTGTTCAACACCTGCTCGGTACGTGAAAAGGCACAAGAAAAAGTTTTCAGCGACCTGGGCCGCGTCAAACACCTGAAAGAAAAAGGCGTATTGATTGGCGTAGGCGGCTGCGTGGCCAGCCAAGAAGGCGCAGCCATCATTGCGCGTGCGCCCTATGTAGACGTGGTGTTTGGCCCGCAAACATTGCACCGCCTGCCTGACCTGCTCGAAAAGCGATTGAAGTTGGGCAAGTCGCAGGTAGACATCAGCTTCCCGGAAATTGAAAAGTTTGACCACCTGCCACCAGCACGCGTTGAGGGCGGCAGCGCGTTCGTCAGCATCATGGAAGGCTGCTCCAAATATTGCAGCTACTGCGTGGTGCCTTACACGCGCGGGGAAGAAGTATCCAGACCGTTTGAAGACGTGCTGGTAGAAGTAGCGGGCCTGGCTGATCAGGGCGTAAAAGAAATCACGCTGCTCGGCCAGAACGTGAACGCCTATCGGGGCAAGATGGGTGACTCAGCAGAGATCGCCGACTTCGCCACGCTGCTCGACTACGTGCACGACATCCCCGGCATTGAACGCATCCGCTACGTCACCAGCCACCCGAACGAGTTCACCCAAAGCCTGATTGATGCCTATGCAAGGCTGCCCAAACTCGTCAACCACCTGCACCTGCCAGTGCAGCACGGCTCAGACAAAATCCTGATGGCTATGAAGCGCGGCTATACCGCCATTGAATACAAAAGCACCATCCGCAAACTGCGCGCCATCAGGCCCGACTTGGCCATGAGCAGCGACTTCATCGTTGGCTTTCCGGGCGAAACCGATGAAGACTTCGACAAAATGATGCGGCTGATCGATGACGTAGGCTACGACACATCCTTTAGCTTCATCTACAGTCCGCGCCCCGGCACACCAGCCGCCAACATCAAGGACGACACACCGCACAGCGT
>JANPDQ010000070.1:0-13915 GCA_031431575.1 Polaromonas sp. | reverse complement strand
CTAGTGTTGGTGCTGGTGGGCACTGCGCTGGACTTGACACCCACCATTTTGATTTTTGCACCCGTCATGTTGCCAATCGCCGTAAAAGCAGGCATTGACCCGGTGTATTTCGGTTTGATGTTTGTGCTCAACGGCTCGATTGGGCTCATCACGCCGCCGGTAGGTACGGTGCTCAACGTGGTCGCAGGCGTTGGCCGAATGCGGCTGGAAAACGTCGTCAAAGGGGTTAATCCCTTTTTGATCACGTACGTGATTATTTTGGCCATTTTTGTGCTTTTCCCGCAAATCGTGACCGCGCCAGTCGCCTGGATGCGCTGACTTTTCCCCCTGACTTTTCAACCACAACCAACGGAGACTTTTATGACCCGCTTACACAATGTATTTAGACGTACCCTGATTGCTGCAGCCACGGTAGCTACGCTCGCCGCGCCGTTTGCAGCGCTGTCGCAAGACATCAAACCCCGCATTATTCGCTTTGGCTATGGCCTGAACGAAGCCAGCAACCAGGGCCGCGCGGCCAAGGTATTCGCTGATGCAGTAGACAAAGCATCGGGCGGAAAAATGAAAGTGCGCACCATTGGCGCTGCTGCCCTCGGCCCAGACACGCAAATGCAGCAAGCGCTGATAGGCGGCGCACAAGAGATGATGGTCGGCTCGACCGCCACACTGGTGGGCATCACCAAGGAAATGGCCCTGTGGGACACTCCGTTTTTGTTCAGCAATGCAAAGGAGGCGGACGCCCTGCTCGACGGCCCGATTGGCGAAAAAATCAAGGCTAAGCTGCAAGACAAAGGCCTGGTGGGCTTGGTGTACTGGGAGAACGGATTTCGCAACCTGACCAACAGCAAGCGGCCCGTAAACAAGCTAGAAGACCTGGACGGCATCAAGTTGCGCGTGATGCAAAACAACGTGTTTTTGACCAGCTTCAACACGCTGGGTGCCAATGCTGTGCCAATGTCGTTTTCAGAGCTTTTTGGCGCGCTTGAAACCAAAACCGTTGATGGTCAGGAAAATCCGTACAACACCATTTTGTCGAGTAAGTTCTATGAAGTACAAAAGTACTTGACTGTGACCAACCACGTGTACAGCCCGTGGATTGTTCTGGTCAGCAAAAAATGGTGGGACGGCTTGTCAAAAGATGAGCAAAAGGTCTTAAACGATGCCGCCAAAATTAGCCGTGACTTTGAGCGCAAGGACACCCGTGAAGAAGCCGCAAAAGCAGTAGCTGACCTCAAAGCAAAGGGCATGGCAGTCAATGAGCTCCCGCGCGCCGAAGCCGACCGCATGCGCAACAAGCTGACCCGTGTCTATGGCTTGATTGCCGCTGATGTCGGGATGGACACGTGGATTGAAACGCAGAGCCAATTGGCCAAAATCCGCGGCCAAAAATAAGGTTTTTACACTGTTGTCACTGTTGTGCCTGAGTGCAGCTTGCGCTGCGCTCAAGCGATTTTTTTGAAGAACCTGGCACTGCCAGGTTTTTTATTTGGGGACTCAGCTTGCTTGCGCTGGGCGTGCGGATAATCATGCTTGTTACCCCGTCAGGTGGTGTTGCGCGGAAGTTTGCTGTTGATGGGTATGGAAAATACTCTGTGTTGTGTTGTATTGATTTTTGCTATATTTATAATAGCTTCTAGCGCCCGTATTTATTGCGCTACAAACCAAAATTGCTCAATATGACCCAAAAAATGAAATCTGACATCCACTTTGGCCTGACAGGCCGAACTTGTATCGTTACCGGCGGTGCACAAGGAATTGGTGAGGCGTGTGTGCGCCGCTTTGCCCGCGAAGCTGCTCTGGTGGTCATTGCGGATGTTGACGATGCAAAGGGGCAAGCGCTGGCGGATGAAGTTCAAGCAAGCTACGTGCATTGCGATGTGGGCGACAAATCTCAGGTTGATGCGTTAGTGCAGCACGTGCTGACCAGACACGGCCGCGTCGACGTGCTGGTCAACAACGCCGGTATTTTTAAAGCCGCTGATTTCTTGGATGTAACTGAAGCCGACTTTGACGCGGTGCTGCGCGTGAATCTCAAAGGTGCTTTTTTGGTCGGGCAGGCAGTAGCGCGTGAAATGGCCAAAACCGGCAGCGGCGCAATCGTCAACATGAGCTCGGTCAATGGCGTGCTGGCCATTCCCAATATTGCCAGCTACAACGTCAGCAAGGGCGGCATCAACCAGCTCACGCGGGTGATGGCGCTTGCCTTGGCCGACAAAGGAATCCGCGTGAATGCGGTTGCGCCAGGAACGATTGCAACTGAGTTGGCGGCCCGCGCGGTATTGACCAGCGAAGCGGCAAAGCAAAAAATAATGAGCCGCACGCCGCTCAAGCGTTTGGGAACACCTGAAGAAATTGCCGACGTGGTGGCTTTTTTGGCGAGTGACGCAGCCAGCTACATGACGGGCGAAATTGTGGTGGTTGACGGCGGCCGAATGGCGTTGAACTATACGGTTTAGCAATACCTAGGAGCCTGGGCGCACCAGCACGCTTTGTGCTGCACCTTGCTTGCGTAACTGCTGCGTACGGCGGTTGATCAAGCTGGCGGCAATTGTCCATTTGGCCCGGCTTAGCCATTTGGTTTGGTCTGGCAAGAACGGCTGGCCTGCATAAAAAGACTCGGGGTCATGGGCTACCCCAAAGTCAATGAGCGGCATGCTCAAAGCGTCTTGGGTTGTGTACTGCCCATGTGCATTTTGCAAACCACTCCAATACCGGCTGCCCTGCGCGTGAACGCCGTACCCTAGCTGGCGCCCTTCTTGTTGTAGCAGGGTTAAGGCCTGAATCTCCAGCGCGTCGTCGGCTACATAGGTATCCGACTGAATCCACTCGCCGTCCAGATACACCTCACCAATCGCGTGGGTGATGGGGGAATCGCCAGATTCAATAATGCCGCGCAAAAATGCACCAGACAAACTAACGAATCTAAGGCGCGCTGGTACGCCTGACGAGCGAAGCAGTGCTACGAAAAGAGTGCCCTTGGTATGGCAATCGCCGCGTCCACTTTTCAGTACTTCGCCAGCAGTGACGTGCCCATGTGACTTTACGCAGCCAAAAGGCAGCGCCTTGAGATAGTCGTGAATGAGTACGGCTTTTTGTGTGTTGGTAGAGGCAAGCTGCGTAATGCGCATCGCCTGGATTCTGAGTTTGGAGTCATCCAGATCAAGCAGCCGTGTTTTGGCCAAGCACTCAGCAGGCTCAAAACGGGCATCTGGATACGAGTTGGTCAAACGGGCCCCAAGGAGACGTTTAAAACCTCATTTTGCAATCTAGTCGCTTGTTTTAGCAGGTGGGGAAACCCTAAATTAAAAAGGGTTAACCGATACACTTCCGGCAAACCAGCAAAAAAGTACAACCAAAATAAAAAATGCGGCCCGAAAGCTGCATCGCCATTTTTTTGTTCGCGCAGCGTTTCAGAAAATCAGGCCGTTACCGCAACATCAACGGTGTCGGCCAGCTCGGTGTAATCCTTGACCTTGTCAAAATTCAAGTACTGGTAAACGGTATCGCTGGCACCAGCCAGCACACCCATGTCCAGCATGTACTCGGCCTTGGTCGGGATGCGGCCGAGCTTGGAGCAAATCGCTGCCAGCTCAGCAGAACCCAGATACACATTGGAGTTTTTGCCCAGGCGGTTGGGGAAGTTGCGGGTGCTGGTTGAAAACACGGTGGCACCCTCTTTTACCTGTGCCTGGTTGCCCATGCACAGGCTGCAGCCGGGCATTTCCATGCGGGCACCTGCGCTGCCCAGCACGCCGTAGTGGCCCTCTTCACTCAACTGCTTGGCGTCCATTTTGGTGGGCGGGGCCATCCAGAGCTTGACCGGAATGTCGCGCTTGTTTTCCAGCAGTTTTGACGCTGCGCGGAAGTGGCCAATGTTGGTCATGCAGCTGCCAATGAAGACTTCGTCAATCTTGCTGCCTGCTACATCGCTAAGAGTTTTCACGTCGTCCGGGTCGTTCGGGCAAGCCACGATGGGCTCGTGAATATCGGCCAGATCAATTTCAATCACGGCAGCGTATTCAGCGTCTGCGTCACCTTTGAGCAATTGCGGGTCAGCCAGCCAGGCTTCCATCGCGGCGATGCGGCGCTTGATGGTGCGCACGTCAGAATACCCCGTGGCAATCATCCATTTCAGCATGGTGATGTTGCTGGTGATGTACTCAATGATCGGCTCTTTGTTCAGGTGCACGGTGCAGCCACCGGCTGAACGCTCGGCGGACGCGTCGCTCAGTTCAAACGCTTGCTCGACTTTCAAATCAGGCAAGCCCTCAATCTCAAGGATGCGGCCTGAGAACACATTGACTTTGCCCTGCTTGGCAACTGTGAGTAACCCTGCCTTGATGGCGTACAGCGGAATCGCATTGACCAGATCACGCAGCGTGATGCCACTCTGCATTTCGCCTTTGAAGCGCACGAGCACTGACTCTGGCATGTCCAGCGGCATGACACCAGTGGCTGCACCAAACGCCACCAAGCCAGAGCCTGCGGGAAAGCTGATGCCAATCGGGAAACGGGTATGGCTGTCACCGCCTGTGCCTACCGTGTCGGGCAGCAGCATGCGGTTCAACCAGCTGTGAATAATGCCGTCGCCGGGGCGCAGGGGAATGCCGCCGCGCGTGCTCATGAAGTCTGGCAATTCGTGGTGCATCTTCACGTCAACCGGCTTGGGGTAGGCCGCTGTGTGGCAGAAGGACTGCATGACCAGATCAGCACTAAAGCCCAGGCAGGCCAGGTCTTTAAGTTCGTCGCGCGTCATCGGGCCGGTGGTGTCTTGTGAGCCGACGGATGTCATTTTTGGCTCGCAATACGTGCCGGGGCGAACGCCCTGGCCTTCAGGCAAACCGACCGCGCGGCCGACCATTTTTTGCGCCAGAGTAAAGCCGCGGCCGTTGTCGAGTGGGTCTTTCGGCAGGCGGAACTGGGTCGATGCGGGCAGACCGAGCGCAAAGCGTGCCTTGGCGGTCAGGCCGCGACCCACGATGAGGGGAATGCGGCCACCCGCGCGCACTTCGTCAAACAGCACATCGCTTTTGAGTTTAAATTCGGCAATCACCTTGCCGTCTTTTAGTGCCTTGCCGTCATAGGGGCGCAACTCAATCACGTCGCCCATTTGCATGTTGCTCACGTCCAGCTCAATCGGCAACGCACCGGAGTCTTCCATGGTGTTGTAAAAAATCGGGGCGATTTTGGAGCCCAGGCAAACGCCGCCAAAGCGCTTGTTCGGTACAAACGGAATGTCTTGCCCGGTGAACCACAGCACCGAGTTAGTGGCTGACTTGCGTGATGAGCCTGTGCCCACCACGTCGCCAACGTAAGCAACCAAATGACCTTTGGCTTTGAGGGAGTCGATGAACTTGATGGGGCCGCGCTTGCCTTCTTCTTCAGGTAAAGACTCGACGCTTTGACCTGGACGCGGATTCTTGTGCATGGCCAGCGCGTGCAGCGGAATGTCTGGGCGGCTCCACGCGTCAGGTGCGGGAGACAAGTCATCGGTGTTGATCTCGCCCGCCACTTTAAAGACCGTCAGCATGATGGACTCGGGCACTTCAGGGCGCGAGGTAAACCACTCGGCATTGGCCCAGCTTTGCATCACAGACTTGGCGTAGCTGTTGCCCTTGTCGGCTTTTTCTTTCACGTCATGGAACTGGTCAAACATCAACAGCGTGTTTTTTAACCCGCTAGCTGCTTGGGTGGCGACGCTGGCTTCCGCATCATCGAGCAACGCAATCATCGGGCTGATGTTGTAGCCGCCCAGCATGGTGCCTAGTAGTTGCGCAGCGTGTTCGCGCGAGATCAGTGCGCACTTTTCAGTGCCATGGGCCACGGCAGCCAGGTAGCTGGCTTTGACCTTGGCGGCGTTGTCGACGCCTGCGGGAACGCGGTGGGTGATCAGCTCAACCAAAAAAGCCTCTTCGCCTTTAGGCGGGGCCTTAAGGAGCTCAATCACATCGGCAGTTTGTGCAGCTGACAGTGGCAGCGGTGGAATGCCCAACACTGAGCGTTCAGCTACGTGGTTGTGAAAGGTTTGAAGGAAATCAGACGACATTTTTTTCTCCAGCGGGAAGCGCTCAGTAAAAGTTAAAGGGCAAGTAAAAAATTATTTGGCGACTGTTGGCGCGTCCAGCAAGCCGGGGCGCGGATTGTTTTTCAGGTCATTGGCCAGCGTGACTTGCGCGGGGCTCATGCACTCATCGGCCAGCCGCTTGCCCAGCTTTTGACTCATCAACATCGACTTGTTGCCCAGCTGCAGCCACATCGCGCCAGCTTTCGGGTCCTCCAGGCGAACCGCACCAGTGCGGCTTTCAACCGGGTGCATGGTAAAGCGCGAACCGCCCGTTTGTACGGCAAAAAAACCAGGCCGGCGAGTGCTCGGCGTTACGGTGACCGATGTGCCCAACTCACACGGAATGCTGCCCACAAAGACGCGCTGCGCGACTTCAAGGTCTTCAGCGCTGAGCTTGATGTTAGGGTCACCATCAATCGGCGTAACTTCTTCTACTGCCTTGAGCGCAGAACGCCGCACTTCCTTCGGCGATTTGGTGGTCGGGGTTTTGGCCTTGACGGCTGGCTTTGCAGGCGCGGAAGTTTGTGCAGACACCAAAGCAGGCGCTGTAAAAATAGCGCTTACAACCACTGCAACAGCAAAAACAGATTTCATGGGAGTCCTTGGAAAAATGAAGTCAATCAAACATACGGCGACGAAAAATAAAACTGTGCCTCGGCGGGCAGCGCCCTGCCCGTGCGGTGCGCGCGCTCCAACACTTGCCAAAAATACCGGTAGCTTGCACGGTCGTGCAGTTGACCATTAAAACTGATTGGAGCCCAATTAACACGGGCGCAAGCAGCTATTATTTTAGTAGCGTGCTCAATCTCAGCTTCGCTGGGTGCGAAGGCTTCCAGAATGGGCCGGATCTGGTTCGGGTGAATACTCCACATGCGCGTGTAGCCAAACGATTGCGCAGCAAGATTTGCGGCGCTTGAGAGCGCCTCAAGATCATTGAATTCAGTCACCACGCAATGCGATGGCGTTTTGCCGTGCGCGTGGCAGCTCGAAGCAATCTCTAACTTAGCGCGCACCACCAAAGGGTGGGTGAACTGGCCCTCGCTGGTCATGGCGTGCGCTGGAATTGCACCGCCGTGGCTTGACACAAAATCCATCAGTCCAAAACTGATTGACTGCACACGCGGGTGCGCAGCAATTTCAAATGCGCGGTGCACTGCAGCGGGCGATTCAATCAACACATGCAACGGTAGGTGTCCGCCAGCTGCCGCATCAATGGCTTGCTCAGCTAGCACCACATCGGCCAATGATTCGACCTTGGGCAACATAACGTGGCAAAGCTTGCCTGCCGCCTGCCCGACGATGGTGGCCACATCTGGTGCGAACGCCGGGTGGCCAACCGCGTGCACGCGCACTGCCACACGGGCGCCAAGTGCGGCAGATTGCGCCACAGCAACCACCATAGCCGCGTGATCCGCCTCACCGCCAACCGGCGCGCCGTCTTCGCAATCAAGCGTCACGTCAAAAACACACGAGCCGAACTCTTGCGTCATTTCAGCCTGCAAATGCAGGCTTTTGCGCATGCGCGATTCCACGCCGCTGTAGTGGTCGCACACCGGCAAAAAACTGGTGGCGGCCTGAGCGCCTAGTAGAACGTCACGCGGATGGGCCATCACAGCAGGTGTTTAACGCCGTCTTGTTCGCCTTGCAACTCAGCCAAGGTTTTGTTGATGCAAGTCTGGCTGAATTCATCAATCGTCAGGCCTTCAACTAATCTGTATTCACCCACCTCACAGGTCACAGGAAAGCCGAACATCGTGCCCTCAGGTATGCCGTATTGGCCGTCAGACGCAATACCCATGGTGACCCACTTGCCGTTCGTGCCCAGCGCCCAGTCGCGCATGTGGTCAATTGCGGCGTTGGCAGCCGATGCGGCCGAAGACACGCCGCGTGCCTCAATGATGGCTGCACCGCGTTTGCCAACGGTTGGCAAAAAGGTGTTGGCGTTCCAGTCCTGGTCGTTGATCATGGCGGCTACGCTTTCGCCTTTGATCGTGGCGAAGCGGTAGTCTGCGTACATGGTGGGCGAATGGTTGCCCCAGACGCAGAGTTTTTCAATGTCTGCCACGGCCTTGCCGGTTTTGGCAGCGACCTGGCTGGCCGCACGGTTGTGGTCCAGGCGCAGCATGGCGGTGAAGTTTTTGGCAGGCAAATCAGGGGCGCTTTTCATGGCGATCCAGGCGTTGGTGTTGGCCGGGTTGCCTACCACCAACACTTTGACGTTACGGCTGGCCACGGCGTTCAATGCTTTGCCCTGAGCGATGAAAATCGCGCCATTCACGGCCAACAATTCAGCACGCTCCATGCCCGGGCCGCGTGGGCGTGAGCCGACCAGCAGCGCGTAGTCGGTGTCTTTAAAGGCCGTCATCGGGTCGCTGTGCGCCTCCATGCCCACCAACAGCGGAAAGGCGCAATCGTCCAATTCCATCATCACGCCCTTCAGGGCTTTTTGCGGGCCCTCCACCGGGACTTCCAGCAATTGCAGAATCACGGGCTGGTCTTTGCCCAACATTTCGCCGGAGGCAATACGAAACAGCAGCGCGTAGCCAATTTGGCCGGCTGCACCAGTTACTGCAACACGGACGGGCTTTTTGGTCATGGTCAAGGGCTTTCAAGTGGTTAAAAATTAAAGGCGCAGCGATTTTGCTTTTTACACCCCAGATTTTACGCCTGAAAGACACCGCAAATCCACTTGTCTTATGTCTTATATAAGATATCATTGTCTAGATACGAACCGACACCATGGCCGCACTTTTAACCCCTGCCTCAATCCCACTTGCAGACGATTTGGGCAACGTCACGCCCGCTTTTAGCCCGCTTTACCAACAAATCAAGGCGTTGATATTGCAAAGCCTGCAGTCTGGCGAATGGAAGCCAGCAGAGGCAATCCCCTCAGAGATGGATTTGGCTGGGCGTTTTCGGGTCAGCCAGGGCACGGTGCGCAAGGCTATTGACGAGCTGGCAGCCGACAACCTTTTGGTGCGGCGTCAGGGCAAAGGCACTTTTGTGGCCACCCATGCTGCGCAGCAAGCACAGTTCAGATTCTTAAAACTGGTGCCTGACAGCGGTTTGCCGGGCAGTCTGGGTTTGGCCCAGCGCGAAATCATTGACTGCCGTCGCGCCCGCGCCAGCGCTGACGTGGCGAAGGCGCTCAAGTTGCGATCAGGCGACGCAGTGCTGCAAGCGCGCCGCGTACTCAGCTTTGCGGGCATACCCACTATTTTGGAAGACCTGTGGCTACCAGCAGCGCCGTTCAAAGGCCTGACTGCAGAGCGCCTGGCCAGCTACGACGGCCCGATGTACGCGCTGTTCGAAACCGAGTTCAACATGCGCATGCTTCGCGCTGAAGAGAAAATACGCGCTGAAGCCGCTATTGACGGGCGCGAGCAGCTCCTGAAAGTAGAGCGTGGTACGCCCCTGCTGGGTGTAGAGCGCATTGCTTATACCTACCAGGACGTGCCCATGGAACTGCGCCGTGGTTACTACCGTACCGACACGCACCATTACAGCAACACGCTCAACTAACATCGCACAAACCATGCCGCCCAAATCAGGCTTCAAAGGAAACAAAGCTGCTTTGCCCAGCAAAACATGCGTAGCGTGTGGGCGTGAAATGACCTGGCGCAAGAGCTGGGCGAAAAATTGGGATGCAGTGAAGTACTGCTCGGATGCTTGCCGCGCCAAAAAATCAACGGGCGACCTAACTTTGGCGAAAGCCACCAAATAAAACCCTGCTTGCAGCCTTGCAAAAGGCCATGCATGCGCAAACGCACCAGTCACTCGGCATAATAAATCGTATGCAAAATACACCGTGCCGTCACCTGGTTTTAATTCTCGGTGATCAGCTGGACGAAGCCTCATCAGCATTCGATGGGTTCGATCCGACTCTTGACACCATCTTGATGGTGGAAGCCTTTGAAGAGTCCACCCATGTGTGGTCGCACAAGATTCGCACGACCCTATTTTTGTCCAGCATGCGCCACTTTGCTGCCGAGCTACGCCAGCGCGGCTGGCCAGTTGACTACCGGGCACTGGACACCCATGGCGACAAAACTTTAGCCCACGGCCTGCTGGCAGCAATTGAGCAGCACCAACCAAGCGGTGTCATTGGCGTTGAGCCAGGTGATCTGCGCGTTCGGGCTCAGCTGGAAAATGCTATAAAATCAGTAGCTGCTCGCGCCCATAAAAAAGGGGCTACAGCATCAAAAGACCTAAAAATTCAGCCCTTGGGTGGTGTGGACTGGCGCGAAGACAAGCATTTTTTGTGCAGCCTGCCTCAGTTCAGAAAATGGGCTGGTACGTCCAGCAGCCTGCGCATGGAGTTCTTTTACCGCACCATGCGTAAGCAATACAAAGTCTTGGTGGAGGGCAAAGCCAGCGACGAGCCAGTCGGCGGTCAATGGAATTTTGACGCGGACAACCGCAAAAGTTTTGGCAAGGCTGGGCCGCAAAACGTGCCAAAAGCGATTGACTACAAGCCGGACGCAATCACTAAAGAAGTCGTTAAGCTGGTCAACATGCACTTTGCGGACCACCCCGGCAGCCTGGACAATTTCAACTGGCCCGTGACCCGGAAACAAGCCCTTGTAGCTCTACAAGACTTCATCGACAACCGCCTGCCCCAATTCGGCCCGCATGAAGACGCGATGTGGACTAACCTGGACTTTGGCTGGCATTCGCTGCTGTCGAGTTCATTGAATTTGAAACTTTTGAACCCCCTTGAAGTGGTGTTGGCTGCCGAAGCCGCGTACAAAAAGCACGACCTTGACCTAGCCAGCGTTGAAGGCTTTATTCGGCAGATTTTGGGCTGGCGCGAATTCATGCGCGGTGTGTACTTTATAGACATGCCAGAGCTGAAAACCGCCAACCACTACGGCCACACCAACGCGCTGCCCAAGTGGTACTGGACTGGCGACACGCACATGAATTGCATGAAGCAAAGTATCGGCCAAACGCTTAAAAACGGGTATTCGCACCATATCCAGCGGCTGATGATTACCGGTATGTTTGGCGTGACAGCTCAAATCAACCCACAAGAGATGTGTGACTGGTACCTCGCGGTGTACGTTGATGCAGTGGAATGGGTAGAGCTGCCCAACGTTGCCGGGATGGCGCTGTTTGCCAACGGTGGGCGCTTTACTTCCAAGCCGTATGTAGCCAGCGGTGCGTACGTCAAGCGCATGAGCAACTACTGCAGCGGCTGTAAGTACGAGCCTGAAACAAGGGTCGGCGCTGGAGCGTGCCCCATGACCACGCTGTACTGGAATTTTTTAGATAAGCACGAAGCCACATTTGGCAGCAACCCACGCACTGCACTAATGGAGAAAAACCTGCAACGGATGACGCCTGAAATGCGCGGGCAGATACGTGAGCGGGCAAATGAAATGCTGGCGGATTTGGACAGCCTTTGATCTCCCCGTCAGCCCCTGTTCAGACAAAAACTTTAGGCTATCGCCCTGCAAATGAAACCAGATGCTGCATTGCAATAGAATTTGCGGGTTTACCAGAATTCGTGAGTTACGCAGCAGTTACCAACTTCGGACTATTTTAGTTACCAGCCCAGCTACCTGACCCCGAAAATAAACCAGAAAGTCACGCATGTCCGAATCAATGTCCACCGCCAAAAAACGGCCGGAGTTTCGCAATATCAACGCCTTTACCGACCTGCCGGGCTACCGCTTGCCAGTCGCGGGAATTGTGTCTATCTTGCATCGCATAAGCGGGGCAATCATGTTCATCTTGCTGCCTTTCATTTTGTGGATGTTTGACAAATCGGTGTCGTCTGAGATTTCGTTTGCCACCTTCAAGGGCGCGTTCAATGTAGGTATGTTGGGTTTGCCCGGTTTTATGTGGAAGCTGGTGGCACTGGCACTCATCTGGGCCTATTTGCACCACGCCATTGCTGGCTTGCGCCACCTTTGGTCGGACACGCACCACTCGGCGGTGACCAAAGAGTTCGGCAAAACTTCAGCAATTGCAACGCTTGCAATCAGCGTCTTGCTCACTGTTGTGCTCGGTGCCAAGCTGTTTGGAATTTATTAATTTGCGGGTCAAATCTTCAGCACTGACCCCAACCAATCAGGAATCACTTATATGGCAATTAATCACGGCACAAAACGCATTGTTGTAGGCGCGCATTACGGCCTGCGCGATTGGCTGGCCCAGCGCATTACGGCGGGCCTTATGGCGCTTTTCACCACGCTGGTAGTGGGCCAAATTTTGCTCACCAAAGGCCCGATAGGGTATGACAAATGGGCGGGCATTTTTTCATCGCAGTGGATGAAAGTGCTGACATTCACCATCATCATCGCGCTCACTTACCACGTGTGGGTCGGCATGCGCGACATCTGGATGGACTACATCAAACCAGTTGGTGTGCGCCTTGGCTTGCAAGTGTTCACCATTGTGTGGCTTACCGCCTGTGCGGGCTGGGGCATACAAGTGCTATGGCGCTTGTAGAAGCACCACCCGTGAAATTTTTTTGCTATTTTGCGTTGACATCTCATTGAGTTTAAAAATAAATGACCTCCCCCACCAATCCGTCCAGCAAACCCGCAACCAAACTCCCATCCCGCAAATTTGACGTCGTCATCGTCGGCGCAGGCGGCTCGGGTATGCGCGCGTCCTTGCAGTTGGCGCGCGCTGGCCTGAATGTCGCCGTGCTGACCAAAGTCTTCCCAACCCGATCGCACACTGTGGCGGCGCAGGGCGGAATTGGTGCGTCGCTCGGCAACATGAATGAGGACAACTGGCATTACCATTTTTTCGACACCGTCAAGGGTTCCGACTACTTAGGCGACCAGGACGCGATTGAATACATGTGCCGCGAAGCGCCTAAAGTCGTCTACGACCTGGAGCACATGGGCATGCCGTTTGACCGCAACCCCGACGGCACGATTTACCAGCGCCCGTTTGGCGGCCACACCGCCAATTACGGTGAAAAAGCCGTCGAGCGCGCCTGCGCAGCCGCTGACCGCACCGGCCACGCCATGCTGCACACGCTGTACCAACAAAACGTCAAAGAAAAAACCAATTTCTTCGTCGAGTGGCTGGCGATGGATTTGATCCGCGACGCTGCAGGCGATGTAGTGGGCGTGACCGCGCTGGAAATGGAAACTGGCGACGTGCATATTTTTGAAGCCAAAACCACGCTGCTGGCCACCGGCGGTGCTGGCCGTATTTTTGCCGCATCGACCAACGCGTTTATCAATACTGGTGACGGCTTGGGCATGGCTGCACGCGCGGGTATTCCGCTAGAAGACATGGAATTCTGGCAGTTTCACCCCACCGGCGTGGCCGGTGCAGGCGTGCTGCTGACCGAAGGCTGCCGCGGCGAAGGCGCGATTTTACGCAACAGCGATGGCGAGCGCTTTATGGAGCGTTATGCGCCAGCATACAAAGACTTGGCACCACGCGATTACGTGTCGCGCTGCATGGACCAAGAGATCAAAGAAGGCCGTGGCTGCGGCCCAAACAAGGACTACATCAACCTGGACATGACGCACCTGGGTGCAGACACGATCATGAAGCGCTTGCCGTCGGTGTTTGAGATTGGCCACAACTTTGCCAACGTTGATATCACCAAAGAGCCGATTCCTGTGGTGCCCACCATCCACTACCAGATGGGCGGCATACCGACCAACATCCACGGTCAGGTTGTGACGCAAAACTCTAGCAACAAGAGCGAAGTCGTCAACGGTTTGTATGCAGTCGGCGAATGCTCTTGCGTCAGCGTACACGGCGCGAATCGTTTGGGCACCAACTCGCTGCTTGACTTGCTGGTGTTTGGCCGTGCGGCGGGTAACCACATTGTTGAGCACAATAAAACGACGGTTCACAAAGCTTTGCCTGCCG
>JANPDQ010000069.1:0-9551 GCA_031431575.1 Polaromonas sp. | reverse complement strand
CATCGCCGCGCACGCCAAGGGCGCGGCCTACATCGTGGCTGCTGACTTGCTGGCGCTGACGCTGCTCGTACCCCCCGGCCAATGGGGCAACGGAAATCCGCTGGGCCAAGCTGACATCGTGGTCGGCACCACCCAGCGCTTTGGTATGCCGATGGGTGCGGGCGGGCCGCACGCCGCGTACCTGGCTTGTCGCGATGAATTCAAACGCTCCATGCCGGGCCGCCTGGTAGGCGTGTCGGTTGACGTGCATGGCAACCCGACGTATCGCCTGGCGCTGCAAACGCGCGAGCAGCATATCCGCCGTGAAAAAGCCACGTCCAATATTTGCACCGCACAAGTTTTGCCCGCCGTGGTGGCCAGCATGTTTGCTGTGTACCACGGCCCGCAGGGTCTGAAGCGTATTGCCCAGCGCATTGCCAGCTACACCGCCATTTTGTCTAAGGGGCTGGAGATGCTGGAAGTAAAAATGGGCGAACACAAGGGTTTTGACACGCTTTGTCTGTTTACCCTGGATGCTACAGATTCAATAGCTGCTCGCGCCCGTGAAATGGGCGTTAACTTGCGAAAAGCATGGGGAGAATGCACTCTCATTTCACTCGATGAGACCACAACGCGAGCCGACATTGAACTGCTCTGGTCCATTTTTGCCAAGCCCGGCCAGACCTTGCCAAAAGTTGCTGACTTTGAAAAAGGCATTGAGCCGCTCATTCCCGCCGAGCTGCGCCGCACCAGCGACTTCCTGACCCACCCGGTGTTCAATACGCACCATAGCGAAACGTCGATGCTGCGCTACATCCGCAAATTGAGCGACAAAGACCTGGCACTTGACCGCAGCATGATTCCGCTTGGCTCGTGCACCATGAAATTGAACGCCACCAGCGAGATGATTCCCATCACCTGGCCAGAGTTTGCCAACATGCACCCGTTTGCACCCGCCGACCAGCAGCAAGGCTACGCGGAGCTCGACCAGCAATTGCGAGACTGGCTGTGCCAAGCCACGGGCTACGCAGGCATCAGCCTGCAGCCCAACGCAGGCTCGCAGGGTGAATATGCGGGCATGCTAGTGATTAAGGCGTTTCATGACGCGCAGGGCCAGGGCCACCGCAACATTTGTTTGATTCCTGCATCGGCCCACGGCACCAACCCGGCCAGCGCGCAAATGGCCGGCTTGACGGTTGTGGTCACTGCTTGTGATGCACAAGGCAACGTAGACATGGCTGACCTGAAAGCCAAGTGCGAACAACACAGCGCCAACCTGGCAGCGGTCATGATCACCTACCCCAGCACCCACGGCGTGTTTGAAGCCAACGTCAAAGAGCTGTGCGCGCTGGTACACAGCCACGGCGGGCGCGTGTACGTAGACGGCGCAAACATGAACGCACTGGTTGGCACGGCAGCGCCGGGCGAATTTGGCGGCGACGTGAGCCACCTTAACTTGCACAAAACCTTTTGCATTCCACATGGCGGCGGCGGGCCAGGTGTTGGCCCGGTGTGCGTGGTGGCGGATCTGGTGCCGTATTTGCCGGGTCATGTGGCAGGCGGTATCCCGGTAAATGGCGTCGGTGCCATATCAGCAGCACCACTCGGCAACGCTGCGGTTCTTCCGATCAGCTGGATGTACTGCCGCATGATGGGGCCAGAAGGCTTGACGCAGGCTACCGAAATATCAATCCTCTCGGCAAACTACATCAGCAAGCGCCTCGCTGACCACTTCCCCACCCTGTACGCGAGCGAGGCAGGCTACGTGGCGCACGAATGCATTTTGGACTTGCGCCCGTTGAAAGACACCAGCGGCGTGTCGGCAGAAGACGTGGCCAAGCGCCTGATGGACTACGGTTTTCACGCGCCCACATTGAGTTTTCCTGTTGCTGGAACATTGATGGTGGAGCCCACTGAAAGCGAAGACCTCAAAGAAATCGACCGCTTCATCAACGCCATGATTTCCATCCGCAAAGAGATTGCACAAATTGAAAATGGCGTTTGGCCGCTAGACAACAACCCGCTCAAGCACGCACCGCACACGTCAAGCAGCGTGATTGCAGCCGAGTGGAACCGCCCGTATTCACGTGAGGTAGCAGCCTTCCCCATCGCGGCATTAAAAACATCCAAATACTGGCCCACCACCGGCCGGGTAGACAACGTGTATGGCGACCGCAACCTGATGTGCAGCTGCGTGCCGGTGGCCGACTACGCTTGACGCAAGTGATTTGCTATAGTTTTGATATCTGCCATGTCCTTTAATTGCTGGGCTATAGGCATATTTCGCCATATATCGGGGGGTTTTTCCGTCTTGCGGCAGTGCGGCCCGGCTGGTCGGCTTGCGGCGTGTTTCGCGATTGTTCTGACGTGCCAGCAGGGCGTGGCCAAAGCCTACTCGCCCACGCTGGAAAAAATTCGCGAAACCGGTGTGGTGGTGGTCGGACACCGCATCGGCTCCATTCCCTTTTCTTACCTTGACGGCACACTCAAGCCCATCGGCTACAGCATGGATTTGTGCCAACGGGTGGTCGATTCTTTGGCTGTGACGTTGGGCCGAAAACTCCAGATAAAACTGGTAGCAGTCACGCCGGCCACCCGCATTCCGCTGGTGGTCAACCGCACACTGGATTTGGAATGCGGCGTCACGACGAACACGCTGGAGCGTCAAAAAAGTGTGTCCTTTGCAGTAACCACCTTTATCGCCGAAGGGCGGCTGCTCAGCAAAACTGCATCCAGTATTCAATCGCTTGCAGACTTGCGGGGCAAGGCGGTGGTCTCCACAGCCAGCACCACCAATATGCAGATGCTGAACGCTGCCAATCGCGAGCAGCAACTGGCGATGAAGATCTTGGCGGGCAAAGACGATGCCGAGTCCTTTCACATGGTCGAGACCGACCGGGCGGTAGCCTACGCGATGGACGACGTGCTGCTGCGCAGCCTGAAGGTCAGCTCGTCACGCGCTGACGACTACGTGATTTCTCGCGAAGCCCTGTCGATCGAGCCTTATGCCATCGGCTTGGGGCAGCACGATCCCGAGTTCAAAGCCAAAGTTGACGCCGCCTTGATTTCTTTGTTCAAAAGTGGCGAGGTATTCAAGCTCTACAGCAGGTGGTTCGAGTCGCCAATTGCCCCAAAGGGCATCAACTTGCAACTGCCCATGAGCGAAGCTCTGAAGCGCGCAATTGCCCGTCCCACTGATTCAGGCAACCCAGCCGACTACGCAGGCCCAAAACGGTAAGCCTTGATATCGATGCGGTGACGCAGCAGTTTTTCATACAGCGTTTTTTTGCCAATTCCCAGCGCGCTGGCTGATGCCGTGGCGTCGCCTTGCTTAGCCGTAAGCGTTTGCTCAATGAATTCTTTTTCCTGAGCGTCGAGATACTCCGGCAAGCTGGGTGGCAACAAGCTGCTGACTCCGTTGTGGCCGGCGTCGCCCGCGAGGCCCGCAAGCCCCAATACCAAGCGGTCGGCGACGTTGCGCACCTCGCGCACGTTACCCGGCCAGTCATGCGCCATCAGGTGGTGCAGGTACGCCGTGCTAATTTGCGGTGCTTCGCGGTCGTACCGCACGCTGGCCTGAGCCAAAAAATGCGCCAGCAGCATCGCCAAGTCTTCTTTGCGCTCCCGCAGTGGCGGCAGAGTCATGACCGCCACGTTCAAGCGGTAGTACAAGTCGCTGCGAAACAACTGTTGGCCACTCAAGGCAAGCAGGTCTTGCTTGGTGGCGGCAATGATCCGTACGTCCACACTTAGCTCCTCGTTCGACCCCAATCGAGTCACTTTTCGCTCTTGCAAGGTGCGCAGCAACTTGGCCTGAAATGACATCGGCATGCTCTCAATTTCGTCCAGCAACAGACTGCCGCCGTTGGCAAATTCAATTTTTCCGATACGCCGTTTTTGGGCTCCAGTAAATGCCCCCGCTTCGTGACCAAACAACTCACTTTCGAGCAAGGTATCGGGCAGACCCGCGCAGTTAATTGCCACAAAATGCCGATCCCGGCGTTTGCTGTGGTCATGCAAACAGCGCGCCACCAGCTCCTTGCCGGTTCCGGTTTCACCCAAAATCATCACGTCTGCCGGCGTTGTCGCCAGAGAAAGTACTTGGGCACGCACCGCGCGCATTGCCGGTGACTGCCCCAACAAGGCGGCCTCAATGCCGATTTTTTCCTGTAGCTGGCCCCGCAAAGCATCTAGCGCAACGCGCATCACTCTCTTTTCCATGGCCCGAATCGCGGTGTCTAAAAATCGCTCGGGCGCGAACGGTTTTTCAATGAAGTCGTACGCACCGAGTCGCATCGCCTGCACGGCCAGGCTCACATCGCCGTGGGCAGTGATCAAAATAACCGGGATTTCTGCGTCCAGGCTCTGCACCCGCGCTAGCAGTTCCATGCCGTCCATGCCCGGCATCCGCACATCAGAAATCACAATGCCTTGCAACCCCGCCGAGATGTGCAGCAAGGCCTGCTGGGCTGACGCGCAAGGCACGACCTGCAGCCCCGCAAGCTCCAAGGTTTGCGCCAAGCTCGAACGTACTGCCGAGTCATCGTCGACAAAAACCACTTTAAAACCCTCAAACATCACTTTCTCCTGGTGATTGCACCGCATGGCCTTCAAGCGCTGCTGCGGGCACATCAAAGACAAATCGCAAACCTTGGGGCAGCACGCGTTCGGCCCGAAGTATGCCGCCAAACTCCCGCACGATGTTCGACGAAATTACCAGCCCAAGGCCCAAACCTTGGCCTGCGGGCTTGGTCGAAAAAAACGGTTCAAACAAGCGCTTCATGGCGTCGTCGGGCACCACCGGGCCAGTGTCGGCCACCGACAACTCGATGCGCCCGCCCCGTCGGCACACCGCAACAGTCAGGCGCTTGAAACTCTCGCCTGCCATTGCATCAAGCGCGTTGCCAGCCAAATTCAGCAGAACTTGCAGCAAGCGGTTGCTGTCGCAAAAAACGGCTGGTAAACCTGGCTCCAGGTCCACCGCCCACTCAAGCTGCTCACTGGCCAAACGGTGCGCCAACAGTAAGTGCAGCTGCTGCACCACGACTTCAGCCGCAAAAGCGACTTCGAAGGGCTGACTTTTTCGCGCAAATGACTTCAGCTGGGCAGTAATGCCCTGCATCCGGGCCGTCACCTCACCAATGGCCTTCAGGTTGGCCAGCGCCTCGGGCGCCCGGCCGCTGCCAAGCAGTAAGGCCGCGTTGGTCGACAAGGCCCGAAGCGCTGTCAAGGGCTGGCTGATTTCATGCGCCACGCCAGCAGACATTTGCCCCAACACCGCCAGCTTCCCAGCCTGCACCAGCTCGCCTTGCGCCAGCACGCGCTCGCGGATCTCGGCAACCAGCTGTTGATTGGTTTGACTAAGTTCAAGCGTGCGTTTTTCGACCAGGTTCTCGAGCTGGCTGTTGACCGCCTGCAGTGCGTTGCGCGCCACAAACAACTGGCGTGTGGCGCGCCTCCTGTGCAGCAAGTACAAAGCCAGCAAGCAGACAAACGCCATCACCGCCGCAGCGCCCCACGCAGCAGAGCGCGCGGCACTCTGCACTGGCTGCGGATCAGAGAAAATCAGTAAACGCCAGCCCAGCTGCGGCAAAGCACGCTCTTGCAGGACCCGGCTCAGCGCGGGTGCTGCCGGCGTGGCGGGCATCTCCACCATCTTGGCACCGCGCTCCAAGTCCGCCTGGAACTTCATATTCAAAGGCAGCACTGCGCCGGGCGGGTAGCGGCCCAAGGCCGCCAAGCCCAAGCGCGCCACTGCAGTCAGCTCCGTCAAACTGCGGTACTTCCAGCGCGGCACCGAACTCATGATGACCACACCGCTTTCGTCAACCACCATCAGCTCCTCGCGCTCTGACCGCACGCCCAAATCAACCCAAGTTGCCTCCAATGGGGCCAGGCTAATTTGTACACCCATCACGCCGCGCACTTGCTGGCCCAGCAGATACGGCTGCGCAAAAAAATACTCCGACGCACTGCTGTCCCGACTGGAGGCGAAAAACTGCGTTCTTTGCTGGGCCACCGCTTCGGTAAAAAACGGCTGTGCCGAAACATGCGTGAGCGGCTCTAGCAGCTCCGTCGGCGCGTCTGGCCGCGAGCCACTCAGCGCCTCACTGGACGCCAGCACGCGCCCATCAACTCCCACCAAAAACAGTGCTTTCGCGCCGGCTCGCACGTTCAAATTGACCAAGCTTCGGTGCGCACGCTTGCGTATGTCCGAAGAGCTCGCACCGCCGAAAAGCTGCGTCACATCGGGGTCTAGCTCCATCAGACTGGGCAAATATGCGTATTTGCCCAGCTCGTTTTCAAGCGCTGAAGCGTACAAATCAAGCTGCCGATAAGCCACATCGTCGAGCAGGGCCAGGCCTGCGCGTTCGCTGGCCCGGTAAGCCAAGCCCCCACTGACCAGAGTCAGCAGCCCTAAAACAGCGATCACCAGCCACAGCGGGGTCTTTTTAGCGGTGGCAGGCAGGCTGTGAAATTGCATAAGCGCGAAAGTATGCGCGTAAAAAATCTGATTGCAAGGCAAAAAATACGCGCTGACTCCGCCAAAACCTCGCGGGCGCTTGCACCTGTGTGAAAGACCAGACAGGCCAAGCCGCCTGGTGTGGATATCCACACATCAGGCAAGAAAAAGTGAGCAGCAAAGCAAATTTTTATCAATCAAATCAACAGCTTACAAATTTTCATCGTCAATCCAAAACTGGCACAAACCGTGCCTTAACAACAGCGCCCAAGTCTGGCAAGTGCAGACGGGGTTCTTATTTCAACAATTTTGGAGATGTGTGTGAAAAAAACAAATTTTGAGCGGCGCTTCGGGCTCAAGTCAAGCCTTGCAGCGCTCGTTGTCCTGTCTTTGAGCGCGTGCGGCGGCGGCGATGGCGGCGTTGCAGCGCCACTTGCAGCCAGTACTCCGGGCGTTCCAGCTGGCGGTGGCGGTTTTTCAAAAGGGGTGGTCGCAGTGTCCCACCCGCTGGCGGCCAAAGTTGGCGCTGATGTGCTGGCCGCAGGCGGGAACGCAGTTGACGCTGCAGCGGCTATTCAAATGGCGCTGAGCGTGGTCGAGCCACAAAGCTCCGGGCTGGGCGGCGGCGGCTTCATGATGATCCACCTCGCCAAAGAAGGAAAAACCTTCTACATTGACTCGCGCGAAAAAGCGCCTGCGGCGGCCACACCAAACATGTTTGGCGATTTAAGTTTTGAAGACGCCTCCACCACCGGGATTTCTGTCGGTGTGCCGGGCACCGTGCGCGGCGTGTCCCACGCGTTGAGCAACTGGGGCACGATTTCGCTGTCCAAGGCCATCGAGCCCGCCATCGCTCTGGCAGAAGGGGGCTTTGCCATCAACGCACCGCTGGCAGAAGACATCGTCAATACCAGCGACCGCGGCTTTCAGATGACCAATCTTTACCCCGAAACCGCCGCATTGTTTCGTCCAAGCGGCGTGCCATTGAAAGCTGGCGCAGTGCTTAAGCAGCCTGACTTGGCCAAGACTCTCAAACTCATTGCCGCGAACGGCCCAGACGCTTTTTACCGGGGCGATATCGCAGCCGCCATCGTCGCCGCACAAACCCGCAGCGTCACCAGCGGCGCGGCTGGGGCCGCCCTGACTCGCGGCAGACCGGGTGCCATGAGCCTGGCTGACCTGAGCGGCTACACCATCGCCGTGCGTCAGCCAGTGATGGCCACTTACCGAGGTTTTGGCGTTGCCACCATGCCGCCTCCGTCTGGCGGCGGCATTGCGGTGGCGCAGCAGCTGAGAATGCTGGAGCAATTTCCCCTCGGCGACACCTCACGCGGTTTTGGTTTTGGCGAGAAAAACACCCTCCACGTGATGATCGAAGCCATGCGTCTGTCGTTTGCCGACCGCAACTTTTGGGTAGGCGATGCCGATTTTGTCAATGTACCCGTCACCGGCCTGCTCAGCAGCAGCTACGTTCAAGCGCGGGCGGCACTGATTAAAGTGGCCACCGCCTTGGGAAGCTCAGCTATCGTTGCGGGCAACCCGCTCCCGCAGAACACTGCAAGTGCTTCTGTAGCTTCTTTAGGCCTTGCTGCGGCTGGCAATCCGCGTGAAGGCGCGCACACCACGCACTTTGTGGTGGCGGACAAAGACAACAACGTAGTCAGCTACACCACAACGATTGAGTCCTTGTTTGGCTCCGGCATCACAGTGCCCGGCTATGGCTTTTTGCTCAACAACCAGCTCAGCGATTTCAACTGGCCCCCAACTGCTGGAACCTCCTCCAGTGACATCGGCGCGAACGACGCAGCGCCGTTTAAACGACCCCGCAGCTCTATGAGTCCGACGATGTTGTTCAAAGATGGCAAAGCCTTTGCCGCGATGGGCTCGGCTGGTGGCTCAAAAATCATCAATGCCGTAGTGCAAATGACAGTGAACATGGTTGACCACGGCATGAGCGTGGAGCAAGCCGTCGATGCGCCGCGTATTCACGCAGGAAAATCGGGCAGCGTGTTCTGCGAAACCGGGCCTTTCACCCCGACTGGCTTCACGCCCACGCCGGCTTTGTCCGCGAGCGTGGTCGCATCAGTCAGCGCCATGCGTGAACCCGGCTTGAACATGCCGCCATGCAACGGCAACGAGTCCAACGGCGCTAACTTGTCCGCCCAGGCGTTGGTAATTGACCTGAGCACAGGCCTGAAATACGGCGCCGCAGACAAGCGACGAGAAGGTGCAGTGCGCGGCGTTCAATAAGCCAAGCGGCACTGGCTAACTGTGAAGCGGGCTGTGGCTATCAAGGTCACAGCCCGCTGTTTTTTACGCTGCCAGGGTCAAGATTGAGTCCACGGTGAGCGCAATTTAATTTGCAGTTGCGTTCCAGTAAGTGACTACTCTTGAAAGCAAACTAATCGCTACTAAATTAATAGCTGGTTGCGCCCGTATTTGTTCTTCTACAGCCCTATTGCGGCACCAACTCCACCCGCCGGTTTTTAGCCCGACCTGCTTCGTCGGCATTGCTGGCAACAGGTGCCAAGTCAGCAACGCCGTAGGCTGACAGGCGGCCTGCGGCAATGCCGTGCTGGCTGCTAAGTGCCGCGTTAACGGCTTCAGCGCGCCGCTTGGAAAGCGCAATATTGCTGTCCAGCCCGCCCTGGTTGTCGGTATGGCCCACCACGCGCAGCTTCAACGCGGTGTCGGTTTTTAAGAACTTGGCAATCTCATCAAGCGCGGGTTTGGACTCGGGCTTGATGTCGGCCTTGGCCGTGTCAAACAAAATACCGTACAACGCCACACGGCCCGTGGCAGCAATGGCTTTTGACATTTCTGACGCGCTCACTGTGACCATGTTTTGCGCCATTGCGCCCACGTCCACAACATCTAGCGCCACATACGCTCCCCGCTTGGCTTTGTAGGTCGGGTTGTCTTTGTCCCATTGCACCGCCGCCAAATGCACATACGTTGTTTGGTCTGCCCTTTGGCGCTGAGCCGACAGGGTTTGCAGGCTATTCATGGGCGCCGAGTACATGACGAACTGGCTGCGCGAGGTGGCAAGCGGCGACTGGATGAACGAATACGGTTGCAGGTAGCCGTTCCACTTGCCCACCTTGGCATC
>JANPDQ010000068.1:0-2641 GCA_031431575.1 Polaromonas sp. | reverse complement strand
ATGCATGCGCCGCTGCTTGCTAGCTAGCCCGTACATGTTTTTACTACATCGCGAAATATTGGCAGACAGAAAGGCATGCAACTGGCGGTCAGCGCGTACCGCGCTTTGCCAAAAACTTGTCGAACACTGCAATTTCTTTTTTCTGCGCGCCAATGTCCTTGGCCATCGGGCGCATTTGCGGGTCTTTGCCGTTTTGTAAAAGCGCCTCCGCCATGGTGTGTTTCCTCGGTAAGTGGTGGTCAAGATGTATTCAAAATGCAGTCGCTACCCTGCTTCCAGGCTGCTGCGGTTTGTGTGAGGCAACTGGCTAGAGCGGCGCAAAACGTGTTGAACCAATTCAAACGCCGCGTATCATTAACAGGTGTCTCACTTCAAACGTTGTCTGTTAATTGCATTCATGCTGCTGGTGCTCCCACTGCGCGGCTGGGCGGGCAACGTCATGGCTGTAGACACTGCGGTGGGTGCGGCGGCCGCGTCGAGCGCGCAGGCCGTCAGTGGCGACTACGCTCAGGCACCTGCCCTGTTGCTGGATGGTTCGCTGGCCAAGCCGCTTAATCAGCAATCAATGCTTGATGATTGCGGCATGAACATGCAAGCGCCTGGTGATGGTGAAGCGCCCGTGTGTAGCAGTTGTGACACCTGCGAGCTGTGTCTGTCGGTTGTGGACCCCAAACCAATGGCCTGGTTGGGCAACCATTCAATGCGGCACGTCTCACCCACAGCGGTGGATGCTGCCTTCAGCAGCGCAGCGCAGGCATTCAGCCTCAAACCGCCAATTTCTTAACTCCAAAGCCCAAAGAACGCCTGCAAAAAGCGCAGGCTCTTTTAATCGGTGGCCGGTGCGCCATAAACGGTGTTAATAGATTTGGAGAAATATTGTGAAACTACTTTTTGCCGCGCTGGCCATGGCAGCCAGTGCTTGCGCGCAGGCGGGACCAATGGGCTTTAAGGGCAGCGCCATGGCGATGGGAGACTTTTCACCCAACTGGCAAGAGGCCTGGGTGAACTACGCCATCACGCCGCGCGATGCATTTGGTGTGGGCGGCGTAGCGATGCGGTCTGATGACAAGCGCCTGACTCGAAGCTTCAGCGAGGTGACCTACACCCGGCTCTTGAGCCGCATCAACGGCGGGCATTCGCAAGCCAATCTTTGGTTGTTGGGCGGCGTGGGCCGGGTAAGTGGGAACGATTTTTCGGGTAGCAAAACCATGCTGGCGCCTGGTGTGTCAGCTGACTTTGAAACCACCCGGTTTTATGCGTCAGCGACTATTCGCCTGTACAGAGCTCCCGGCATCAACCATGACTTTGCGTCAAGTCGTATTGGCTTTTCGTTCTACGAAGTCGACTACGACGAGGTTCAACCTTGGCTGGTGGTTGAGGCGCGGCGCATGCGCGGCTTGTCTGAAAAAACTGAAATCACGCCGATGCTGCGGCTGATTCACAACCGCTACTTTGTGGAGTTCGGGGTGAACAACATGAAGCAGGGGCGGTTTAACTTTATGTATATATTTTGAAAATTTTATAACCTTCAACGGACAAAATCATGAAAACGAAAAACACTTTATCTACTATTAAATCAATAGCTGCTTGCGCCCTTCTTTATTCGGCTACAGGCACTTTTAGTACTGTATTCGCAGCTGAAAGCATCAAAGCCACTGTCAATGGCATGGTGTGCTCCTTTTGCGCGCAGGGCATTGAAAAAAGCCTGCTGAAGATGCCCGCTACCAAAGCGGTGTTCGTAGACCTAAAAAAGAAAGTCGTTGCTGTTGAAGCGAAAGACGGCCAAACGCTGGACAGCAAACAGATCGCGCTGGAGATCAAAGACGCAGGCTATGACGTCGTGAAGTTTGAGACCGTTCCGCAATCGGTGGACGACATCAAGGCAGCCATGAAGGCCAAGAAATGAATGAGGCACCGACTGCAACAGCGCCTGGTCGGTGGCTGGCTTTTGCAAGCCTGTTCACCAGCACGGGCACGCTGATTTGCTGCGCCCTGCCCGCACTGCTGGTAGCGCTTGGCGCAGGTGCAGCGCTGTCCACACTGGTTGCGGTTGTTCCAGGCTTGGTCTGGGTCAGCGAATACAAAGAAGCCGTGTTCGGTGTTGCGGGCGTAATGCTCGCTATCAGCGGCTCGCTGCAGTGGCGCGGCCGATTTGCGCCCTGCCCGCTTGACCCCGCGCTGCGGGATGCCTGCCTGCGTACACGCAAAACTTCATCACGCGTGTACTTGGCCAGCGTGGCCATTTACGCAATTGGTGGCTGGTTTGCATTTGTTCAACCGCTATTTATTTAATAGCTGCTTGCTCCAAATTTACCTCGGCTGCAAGCACTTTTCATCTGAATTTTAGCGGTATGGTGCTTTAGCTGCGTTGATTTACATGCGGCGGCTGTTTTACTGGTGCTACTATTCGGGCATCGGGAATACGGCCTCCCGAATCTTTTACAGATAGACGGTGTCCCGTCCAAGCGCTGGCAACTCGTTTGGAGTACTTTGTGGACACCCGTATCAATTCTTCTCATTCCCTTTCCGATTTGTTTGTTTCCCCGGATGCGCTGGGAAGCCGTTTACGCCATGCCAACGCGCCCTTGCTGCTGGATGTGCGGCCGCAGGCGCGTTATGACGCAAGCCCGCGAATGCTGGC
>JANPDQ010000067.1:0-3976 GCA_031431575.1 Polaromonas sp. | reverse complement strand
CCAGAGCATTTATCCAAGCCCACCGCCACCAGGCTCTTAGCCGAAGGCTCCTGCATTAATGCAGCAGATGACAAAAGGAAATTCAAGTGGCACGTTATCTAGGCCCCAAGGCCAAACTCTCCCGCCGTGAAGGCACCGATTTATTTTTGAAGAGTGCGCGTCGTGCGATTGCGGACAAGGCAAAGTTTGACTCCAAGCCTGGACAACACGGCCGTACCTCTGGAACTCGGACGTCTGACTACGGCCTCCAGTTGCGTGAGAAGCAAAAGGTCAAGCGGATGTACGGCGTACTTGAAAAGCAGTTCCGTAAGTATTTTGAAGAGGCAGACCGCCGTAAGGGCAACACCGGTGCCAACCTGTTGTTTATTCTTGAGTCGCGTTTAGACAATGTTGTTTACCGTATGGGGTTCGGTTCGACTAGAGCCGAGGCGCGTCAGCTTGTTTCCCACAAGGCCATCGTCGTCAATGGCGGTTCTGTCAATATTCCGTCCTACATGGTTAAAGCGGGTGACATCATTGCAGTTCGTGATAAGTCTAAAAAGCAGATCCGTGTTGCCGAGGCACTTCAACTCGCAACCCAAGTGGGTATGCCATCTTGGGTTGACGTAAGCACTGACAAAGGCGAAGGCACCTTCAAGAAGGTGCCAGACCGCGACGAGTTCGCCGCTGACGTCAACGAATCGTTGATCGTCGAGTTGTACTCACGCTAATTTCGTTCCTGCGATACCGGGCTACACACGCAGAACCGGGATCGTCGGCCTTATCGGTGTAACGAACCGAGGGTATTGAGAGGAAGATTGCATGCAGACTAATTTATTGAAACCAAAAACCATTAATGTTGAGCAGTTGAGCGCCAACCGTGCGAAAGTGACGCTAGAGCCGTTTGAACGTGGATACGGCCATACGTTGGGCAACGCTCTCCGCCGAGTGCTTTTGTCCTCTATGGTGGGGCACGCGGCAACCGAAGTAACGATTGCGGGCGTTTTGCACGAGTATTCTTCGATTGACGGCGTTCAGGAAGACGTTGTCAATATTTTGTTGAATCTGAAGGGTGTGGTTTTCAAACTCCACAACCGTGATGAAGTAACCTTAAGCCTTCGCAAGGACGGTACCGGTCCTGTGACGGCCGCCGATATTCAGACCCCGCACGATGTCGAAATCGTCAACCCTGAACATGTGATCGTGAATTTGTCGCACGGCGGTAAAATCGATATGCAGATTAAGGTTGAGAATGGTCGCGGTTATGTGCCCGGCAACGTTCGTCGCTATGGTGACGAGTCGACGAAATCGATCGGCCGCATCGTGCTTGATGCGTCTTTTTCACCGGTTAAACGTGTCAGCTACACAGTCGAAAGCGCTCGTGTTGAGCAACGCACTGATCTTGACAAGCTAGTGCTGGAGATTGAAACCAACGGCGCCGTCACCGCAGAAGACGCGGTTCGCGCCTCAGCGAAGATTTTGGTGGAGCAGCTTGCAGTATTTGCGCAGTTGGAGGGCAATGAGTTGCCTGACTTCGGCGAAAAGGTAGCTCGCAGTGCGCAGCAGTTTGATCCAATCTTGCTCCGCCCAGTGGATGAGCTTGAATTGACGGTACGCTCAGCCAACTGCTTGAAGGCCGAGAATATTTATTACATAGGTGATTTGATTCAGCGCAGTGAAAACGAGCTGTTGAAAACACCGAACTTGGGTCGTAAATCACTCAATGAAATCAAGGAAGTTCTTGCATCGCGCGGTTTGACGCTCGGCATGCGACTTGAGAGCTGGCCACCGGCGGGCTTGGACAAGCATTAAAAATTCTATTTCGCAAGAAATAGCGCACGGGCAGTACCTGATACGGCTGCTCGAATATTAAAAAGGAAACACTATGCGCCACGGACACGGACTACGTAAACTAAACCGCACCAGCGAGCATCGTCTCGCGATGCTTCGCAACATGATGAATTCGCTGCTGCAGCACGAGGCCATCAAGACCACTTTACCGAAGGCCAAAGAATTGCGCCGCGTGGTCGAGCCGATGATTACGTTGGCAAAAGTACCAACTTTGGCCAACAAGCGATTGGCGTTTGACCGCCTTCGTGACCGGGATATGGTCGTCAAGCTGTTCGCTGAATTAGGTCCACGCTACAACGCCCGTCCTGGAGGCTACACGCGTATTCTGAAAATGGGTTTTCGTGTGGGTGACAACGCTCCAATGGCACTGGTTGAATTGGTCGACCGACCGGACGTCTCCGATGTTGCTGTCGATGCGGCCAAGTCAGAATAGGTTATAATCTAGAAATACCGCGCGGTGGAGCAGCCTGGTAGCTCGTTGGGCTCATAACCCAAAGGTCGTAAGTTCAAATCTTGCCCGCGCAACCAACATGCTGGTGAATTTTTAATTCGTAAATCAGCTTAAAACGCCTACCTTGTGTAGGCGTTTTTTTTGGTGTCACAGCTTGTGGTTCTCTCGGGACGGTACTTGATACGGCACAGCGTGTAAATGCTGGTGTGGGTCGAACAATATACTTTGGACACTATGGCAACAGCATTTCCTTTCTCGGCGATCGTGGGTCAAGACGAAATGAAACTGGCGATTTTGATCGCTGCTGTCGATCCGGCGATTGGCGGTATTTTGGTGTTTGGCGATCGAGGTACCGGCAAATCAACTGCAGTACGTGCGCTAGCCGCTTTGCTTCCAAAAATGCGTGCGGTTGTAGGTTGCCCCTACAACAGCGACCCAGATAACCCTTTCGTGGCTGATGGCTCTGCAGGATTAAAAGCCGCACTGAAGTCTCACCTGATCACGGTGCCCGTAGTCGATTTGCCTTTGGGTGCGACCGAGGACCGCGTGGTTGGCGCACTTGACCTTGAGCGCGCATTGTCACAGGGCGTTAAAGCCTTCGAGCCTGGCTTGTTGGCCCGCGCCAACCGTGGCTTTTTGTACATTGACGAAGTCAATTTGCTAGAAGACCATCTGGTCGACTTGCTGATTGACGTGGCGGCGTCTGGCGAGAATGTTGTCGAGCGTGAAGGTTTGAGCATTCGACACCCAGCCCGCTTTGTTCTGGTGGGTAGTGGTAACCCGGAAGAAGGCGAATTGCGTCCTCAATTGCTCGATCGTTTTGGTTTGTCGGTTGAGGTGAAAACGCCCACTGATTTGGGTGATCGTGTGGAAGTCGTGAAACGCCGTGACGCTTTTGAGCATGACCCAGCAGCTTTTACCGAGCGGTGGAAAAAAGAGGATGAGAAAACGCGCAAGCGCATTGTGGCGTCGCGTGCGCGGCTCAGCGCCGTTCGCATCACGGACGCAGCGCGGGAGCGCGCTGCGCAGCTGTGCATGGCGCTCGGTACAGACGGCCTGCGCGGTGACCTGACATTGATTCGGGCGGCTCGTGCTTATGCGGCACTGCAAGGTGACGCTGAAATTGAAGATTCGCACTTCAAGCGCATTGCCAGCCCAGCGCTACGACATCGTTTGCGCCGTAACCCGCTGGATGATTCAGGTTCTACCGTTCGGGTCGAGCGTGCGGTGGCCGAGTTGATGGGCGACTGATGCGCTTGTCCTGCCGACCGCTCGCAAGTCAAACATGCGAACTCGAGCTGCAGGACACAATGCGAATGAACCACCAAAGGGCGCGCAAGTGACGGCGGTCGTGGCTCTTTTTGCGGTCGATCCGCAAGGCTTGGGCGGCATGGTGCTGCGCAGTGCTGCGACCCAGCAGCGCGACGAGTGGCTTGCGTTGCTCAAAAACCTTTTGCCCGCTGGCACGCCGCAGCGCCGCATTCCCCTCAATATCAATGACACCGCCTTGATTGGCGGACTGGATTTGGGTGCCACGCTCAATGCTGGTCGACCTGTGGCCCAGCAGGGCATACTGGCCAATGCAGACGGCGGCGTGGTGCTTCTGGCGATGGCCGAGCGCGTGCCCGTGGGTACTGCCGCACGTTTGGCATCGGTACTGGACACCCAGCAAGTGGCCATCGAAAGGGATGGACT
>JANPDQ010000066.1:0-2482 GCA_031431575.1 Polaromonas sp. | reverse complement strand
TTTAAGCCGCGCCATTGACCATCGCTACGTCGATCAAAACTACACCCTGGAGACAACAATGGCAAAAATGAAGGCGGCAATGGCCGCAGTTCTGGTGATGGAAAAAGAAGGCGTAACCCAGGCTTTTGGCGTGCCGGGCGCAGCTATCAACCCGCTGTACGCCGCCATGCGGGAGCGGCAATCGATTGCGCATATTCTGGCGCGGCACGTTGAGGGCGCATCGCACATGGCTGAGGGCTACACCCGCGCCATTGCCGGCAACATTGGCGTGTGCATTGGCACGTCAGGCCCGGGCGGTACTGACATGATTACCGGTTTGTACTCGGCCATTGCCGACAGCGTTCCTATCTTATGCATCACTGGCCAGGCACCCAGAGCGCGGCTGTACAAAGAAGATTTTCAGGCCGTGGACATTGAGTCGATCTCCAAGCCCGTCACGAAATGGTCCTACACCGTTCGCGAACCTGGCCAGCTGCCACGGGCTTTTCAGCAGGCGTTTCACTTGATGCGTTCAGGCCGGCCTGGCCCGGTGCTGCTCGATTTGCCTTTTGACGTGCAAATGGCTGAAATTGAGTTTGATATTGATACCTACGAGCCCTTGCCCGTACACAAACCAGCCGCCACACGCAAACAAATCGACAAGGCGCTCGACATGCTGTGCGCAGCCAAGCACCCGTTGATCGTTGCGGGTGGCGGCATCATCAATGCCGACGCTAGCGCTTTGCTTGTAGAGTTCGCCGAACTAACCGGCGTGCCGGTGATTCCCACGCTCATGGGCTGGGGCACGATACCCGACGATCACCCGTTGATGGCAGGCATGGTGGGCCTGCAAACCAGCCACCGCTACGGCAACGCCACTATGCTGGCCAGCGACTTTGTGCTGGGCATTGGCAACCGCTGGGCGAACCGCCATACCGGCTCGACCGAGGTGTATTGCAAGGGCCGCACCTTTGTGCACGTTGACATTGAACCGACGCAAATTGGCCGCGTGTTCACGCCTGACTACGGCATCGTGTCAGACGCCAAAGCTGCACTGAAGTTGTTTGTAGAGGCCGCGCGGGAGCGCAAAGCCGCTGGCCAACTGCCAAGCCGCAGTGACTGGGCACACCGCTGCGCCGAGCGCAAGCGCCTCATGCACCGCAAAACGCACTACGACAACATTCCCATCAAGCCGCAGCGCGTGTATGAGGAAATCAACCAGGCCTTTCCGCGCGACACGGTGTACGTCAGCAACATTGGCTTGAGCCAAATTGCAGCGGGTCAATTTCTGAATATTTACGGCCCACGCCAATGGATTAATTGCGGCCAGGCCGGGCCACTGGGCTGGTCTATGCCTGCCGCACTGGGCGTGGTGGCCGCTGACCCCACCCGCACGGTGGTGGCAGTAACGGGCGATTACGACTTTCAGTTTTTACTGGAAGAGCTGGCCGTAGGCGCGCAGTTCAAACTGCCTTATGTGCATGTGCTGGTCAACAATTCTTACCTGGGTTTGATACGCCAAAGCCAGCGCGGTTTCGACATGGATTTTTGTGTGCAACTGGCGTTTGACAACATCAACGTACCGGAGTCTGAAGACAACTTGCGCAGCTACGGCGTTGACCACGTCAAGGTGGTGGAAGGCCTGGGTTGCAAGGCATTGCGCGTGAAAGACCCGGCGGACATTCAGGCGGCTTTGCGCCAGGCGCAGGTAATGGCGCAACAGTTCCGGGTACCGGTGGTAGTGGAAATCATTTTGGAAAAAGTCACCAACATTGCCATGGGCACCGAGATCGATAAAGTCAATGAGTTTGAAGACATTGATTGCCGCCACCCAGACGGCCTGAAGGGACTGGAATTAGCTGGTCTACTTGAATAAACCAGTCACTACAAACAAGAAACCACGATGCCAAAATTTGCCGCCAACCTGACGATGCTTTTCACCGAGCATCCTTTTTTAGACCGTTTTGAACACGCCGCCAAAGCGGGTTTCAAAGCCGTTGAATTTTTGTTTCCGTACGCCCACCCAGCGCAAGACATCAAAGCCCGGCTAGATGCCAACGGCCTCACGCTGGTGTTGCACAACCTGCCCGCAGGCGACTGGGACGCAGGCGAGCGCGGCATTGCCTGCCACCCAGACCGCGTCGATGAATTTCGCGCAGGCGTTGCTACAGCCGTTACTTATGCAAAAGTCTTGGGCGTGAAGCAGCTCAATTGCCTGGCGGGAAAAACGCCGGCCGGTGTGAGCGAAAAATTGCTGCACGACACCTTTGTAGCCAATTTGAAATTTGCCGCCAGCGCGCTGGACAAAGCAGGCCTGAACCTGCTGATTGAACCCATCAACACGTTTGATATTCCGGGGTTCTACTTGAACGGCACGCACCAGGCCATCGGTATTTTGGACGAGGTGGGTGCAGCGAATGCCTTTGTTCAATACGACATCTACCACGCGCAGCGAATGGAAGGCGAGCTGGCCGCGACGATGCAAAAAGCATTGCCGCGTATC
>JANPDQ010000065.1:0-2031 GCA_031431575.1 Polaromonas sp. | reverse complement strand
GTGGGCTATGACAATGGATGTGCGGCCCGCTGTGAGCCGCTTGATCGCCGATTGCACCGCTTGCTCAGACTCAGTGTCTAACGCGGATGTAGCTTCGTCAAGAATCAGGATAGGCGCGTCTTTATACAACGCTCGCGCAATTGCCAGGCGCTGACGTTGACCACCGGACAGCTGCAATGCGTTGTGGCCCAAGGCAGTGTCAAGTCCTTGCGGCAGGTCGGCAATTAATGCGCTGAGGTTGGCTGCGGTCAGGCAGCGCATGGCTTTTTCTTTGTCGTAGGTTTGTCCCAAAGCTACGTTTAAACCAATGCTGCTGTTGAGCATCACAACATGTTGGCTCACCACTGAAAACTGCGAGCGCAGCGACGCGAGGGTCCAATCGTCAAGTGCTACGCCGTCGAGCACAATGTGACCAGCGCTCGGCTCAACGAAGCGCGGCAGCAGGTTCACCAAAGTCGTTTTACCCGAACCAGAGCTGCCTACCAAAGCAATCGTTTCGCCAGGTTCAATCTTGAGGCTCAAGTTGTCGACAGCGGGCAGCGCACCTGAGGCGTACGTGACGCTGACGTTGGAAAATTCAATAGCACCTTTGGCCCGCGTTTGCGTATGCTGGCCACCCACTTCGTCTTCAACACCGTCGATCAGGTCCAGTCCGCGCTCTAGTGCTGCAAGGCCACGCGTAATGGGTGTCGCGCCGTCAGACAAACTTTTAATTGGCGCAACTAACAGCAGCATTGCAGTCACGAAGGCTACAAATCCGCCAACAGTCGTGGTGTTTTCTGAGCCTTGAACCAAGGCAATCAAAATTACTGCGGAAAGTGCGAATGCGGCCAGCACTTGGGTAATGGCGCTCATTCCTGCATAGGCGACTGTTGCCTTGATGGACAGCCGGCTAAGTAGTTTGCTGAAGTCCAAAAATCTGGCGGCCTGCTCGGGTTGCCCGCCGTGTAGTCGAATATCGCGATGGGCAAGTACGTTTTCTTCCACAACATAAGCCAGGTTGTCGGTGGCAAGCTGGCTTTCTTTGGTGAGCCTGTACAAGCGCCGCGTCAAGACTTGAATGACAAGGGCGACTGCTGGAAACAAAAGCGACACCACGAGCATCAATTTCCAGTTGAGAAATAGCAAATATGCAACCAGGGCTATGAGCGTCATAACGTCTCGTGCCAATTTGAGCACTGCGCCCATCAACATCGACGAGCCGTTGAACACTTCATACACCACTGTGTTGGCCATGGCGCTTGAGGACTGGTTCTCAAAAATACAAAGGCGCGCTGTAAGGAGTTTTTGAAACATCGCCTGGCGCATGGCCAGCATGCCGTCGTTGGTGACTTTTGCCAGCGCGTATTGCGCAAGAAAACCCGCCAGACCGCGAACGAAAAAAAGGAGTATCAATGCCAGAGGTACCAGCCACAAGTTGAAAGAGCCTTTTTGAAACCCGCGGTCTAGCAGCGGCTTGAGCATCGCTGGAATAAATGGTTCAGTGATCGCGGCAGCGACCGTCGCACCCACCGCCAGAGCCCAAGCGCCCCGAGATCTGCTGAAGTACGGCCACAGCCTGGCGAGCTTCTGGCGAAGCGACCTCGGCGCAGAAGACGGCTCAGCTGCCTTGCCGCTCATCGTGTGGCTCCAGCGCCGCTGGCACCAGACGAAATCGCAGTTGCGCCGCCGTCACTTTTTTGCAGACCTAAAGCCAGCAAAAGTCCGAAGGCAACGCAGAAAAAGTCACCGATGTAGGCGTCATACAACGACGAATTGAAGAGGCAAGAGATGGCAAATGCAGCCAAAACAGAGAGCGTCGCCCGGGATGTCGCTACCGACATTCGCAGTGCGTCTCGAAATATACAAGCCATCAAACCGATAAACAAGAAGATTCCCGGCACACCAAGCTGTACACCCCACTGCAGGTATTCCTGGTGGGTGTTGTACTTGGTAGTGACGATGGGTTGAGACGAGCCCGCAATTTTCAAGGCGTTGTTGTATTGGGTGTTCCAGTTGCCCAAGCCGTAGCCCTTAACCGGTTCGGCCGCG
>JANPDQ010000064.1:0-5884 GCA_031431575.1 Polaromonas sp. | reverse complement strand
TTTGGCCAGCGCCGCTCGGTGTCGATTACAGCGGGTTTGTCTCCTGACTATTCACTCAGTGAAGCGCTGAAGTTCATGGACGCAACCGCGGCCAAGGTCTTGAAAACCGGCTACAGCACCGACTTGAATGGCACATCGCGTGAATTTAAAAATTCACAGGGCGCGCTGGGCGTGGTGTTTGTGCTGGCACTGGTGTTTATCTTCTTGGTACTGGCCGCGCAGTTTGAGAGCTTTATCGACCCGCTGGTCATCATGGTGTCGGTGCCGCTGTCCATGATTGGCGCGCTGCTGGCGTTGAAATGGTCAGGCGGCTCGCTCAATGTGTATTCGCAAATTGGCTTGATCACTTTGGTCGGGCTTATCACCAAGCACGGTATTTTGATAGTTGAGTTCACGAACCAGCTGCGCGAGCAGGGCATGGAGATGACCGAGGCACTTATCAAGGCCGCCACCCAACGGCTGCGGCCGATTTTGATGACCACGGGCGCCATGGTTTTGGGTGCTATTCCGCTGGCACTGGCCACTGGCGCAGGCGCTGAAAGCCGCATGCAAATTGGCTGGGTGATTGTGGGCGGCATGTCAGTCGGCACGTTGCTCACCATTTTTGTAGTGCCCACCATGTACCTACTCTTTGCCCGCAGAGCGGTGCCGGGCGCCAACATGACCGCCGCAAAAGACGGGCCAGAGCCGACTTTCGCGCATCCTGAATACGTTGCCAAGTAGCCTGCCCAGCTCTTACATACCGGGGAAGTTTGCTATGTTTTAAATAGCTGCTTGCGCCCGTATTTGTTTGGCTACAGCTATTATTTACTTAAAAATTCGGCTGTATTCAGCTCTTCCAGGGTGTTTGCGTTAAAAAACGCATTTGCGGCATCACCTGGCAGATTAAACGGCACATACACAACGCGGTGTTGCAGCATCCAGCTGCTGACTTTTCTGCCACCTGCGTGGGTGTACGTCAGCAG
This sequence comes from Polaromonas sp., assembly GCA_031431575.1. Taxonomy (GTDB): domain Bacteria; phylum Pseudomonadota; class Gammaproteobacteria; order Burkholderiales; family Burkholderiaceae_C; genus Polaromonas. The sequence goes on along the minus strand of JANPDQ010000064.1, from coordinate 4,919 downwards.
ACTTTGAAGCAGATTGACTTTCATCAAGCTAAAAACCGGTTGTGCTCTACACGGCTCTCCTGTTGCGCTTGAGTCCGGCGCGCTGGCCACTGCAATATCGGCCTCGTCGTTGGCCATACTCGTTGCCAGGCGCAATGCCAAATCAAAAGGGAACAGCGGCGCATCACAAGGCACAGTGAGCAAATATGAGGTTTGACAATGCCGCAGCGCGGTGATGACCCCCGCCAGCGGCCCCGCAAACTCGCCCAACGTGTTGTCGTCTGGCCAAACCGGAACGCCAAACGATTCGTATTCGGCAATGTTTCGGTTGGCGTTGATGATGACCTTGCCGACTTGCGGCAGCAAGCGCCGCACAGCATGATGTGCAAGCGGCGTGCCGTTGAAAAGCTGCAGCCCTTTGTCAAGACCACCCATGCGCAATCCCCGGCCACCGGCCAAAATAACTGCGGTAATCGATTCTTTACTTGGCTGGGCGAGCACGCTTAGCCGCCGATGTAGCTCATCTCAACGCGCTTTTTTCCGTCGCCAATCTGCGTGTCAGCAGGCAGCGCAGCGCGCAGTTCAGAGTAGCGGTCATCGCGTTTGTGCCAGATATTGCCAATGGCATTGGACAGTTGCTCGTCACTAAAGTCACCGCGCAACAAGGCGCGCAAGTCGTGGTCCTGGCTGGCGAACAAACACAGAAACAGCTTGCCTTCAGTGGACAGCCGGGCCCGGTTACAGTCGCCGCAAAAAGCGTGGGTAACGCTGCTGATCACGCCAATTTCACCGCCGCCATCATCGTAGCGCCAGCGCTCGGCGGTCTCACCAAGGTAATTCGCACCAATCGCCGAAACAGCAAACTCAGCGTTGATGCGTTCAATCACCTTGCTTGACGCCAGCACCTCATCCATCCGCCAACCGTTGGTCGCACCTACGTCCATGTACTCAATAAATCGCAGCACATTGCCTGACTGGCGAAAGTGTTTGGCCATCGGCAAAATTTGCCTGTCATTGGTGCCGCGTTTAACGACCATGTTGATTTTGATCGGCAGCAGTCCGACCTTGTTCGCCGCTTCAATGCCGCGCAGCACGTCAGCTACCGGAAAGTCGACGTCGTTCATGCGGCGAAAGATCGCGTCGTCCATCGCGTCAAGGCTGACAGTGACGCGCTGCAAACCCGCGTCTTTCAGCGATTGCGCTTTTTTAGCCAGCAGTGATGCATTGGTCGTCAGTGTGATGTCCAGTGGCTTGCCGGCTACGGTGGTCATCCTGGCCAGCATTTCAATCAGCACTTCCAGGTTTTTGCGCAGCAGCGGCTCACCGCCCGTCAGGCGGATTTTCTCCACCCCATGCGCTACAAAAATCCGGGCCAGACGCGCAATCTCTTCAAAACTCAGCAGCGCTGTTTGTGGCAAAAACGCATAGTCTTTGTTGAACACCTCGCTCGGCATGCAGTAGCTGCACCGAAAGTTGCAACGGTCTGTGACGCTGATGCGCAAGTCGCGCAGGGGGCGGGCGAGGGTGTCGGTTAGTAGGCCTGTGGTGGGGAAGGCTTGCGTTGATAAATCAGCCGCAAGTTTGCTGGCTAACTGATTGACGATGGGGATGATTCGTGCAGTCATGGATTTGCAGCTTACGCCAAAGCAGATGTGATGTCGGTTTGCGCAAAGTCATTTCCCTTGTAGAGTAACGGCAAGTTCATTGACTTGGCCAGTGCGTAGGCGCAGCAATCGCCAAAGTTCAAACGTGCAGGGTGATGACCTTCGCCAAACGCTTTGACCGCAATTACCGCCAGGCTGGACTGAATCTCGTCAAAAGCAATCACTTGTGGTGCAAGCTCTTTTAGCAGTTCAGCCAGCTTTTGACTGCCAATATCACCCCTTGCCATGGCAACAGTGAATGCCTCCAGGCGCGTCACGGCGCTGATGCAGATGCCGCTTGCAGCTGCAATGCAAGTAGCCATTTGCCCAGCATCGTCTTCTTGCCGCAAGATGGACATGATGGCTGAGGTGTCTAACACCAGCACGGGTAAGTTGTTGCTCATGTTGGCAAGCCGTAGTCGTCATACCCCATAATTTCATCATCGGTACGAGAATCAAGCACGGGTAAAGCTGCGAAAGCTTTACCAATCGCCATCAAAGCTGCTGTGCGCTGGCGAATCACATCTGTTGGTACGGCCACTGGAGCTTTAGTAGGTGTTGCCAATGCTTGCTCTAGCAACACCACGGCTTGCTTGTTAATAGAGCGGTGATTGATTTGGGCGCTTTGCTTCAATCGGTTTTGCAGTGATTCAGGCAATCGAAGGGTAAGGGCAGTCATTGAGAGTCCTTTTTTGGCTTAGTTCAAAAAGAATCATTATGATTCAAAATGAATCAAAATACAAAAACCCATCAAACGCAACGCGCCCCATCCACCTCAATACACACACCGCTGATAAAGTCCGCCTCGTCGCTGGCCAGGTACAGTGCCGCGTTGGCTACATCCAGCGCAGTTGAAAAGCGCCCCAGCGGGATGCTGGCTCTGAATTTGGCCAAACGGCCCTCATCCAGCGGCCCTCCGGCGAATTCAGACGACAAGCCTGTTTCCGGATTGAACACCGGGTTGATGCAGTTGACCCGAATGTTGTATGGCCCCAGCTCGGCGGCCAAAGATTTTGACGTGGTGATGACCGCGCCTTTGCTGCCGTTGTACCAGGTGAGGCCCGGGCGAGGGCGCACGCCTGCGGTTGATGCAATGTTGATAAAGCTACCGCCACCGTTGGCTTTGAAGTGCGGCACTGCGTGAATGGTGGAGAGGTAAATGCTTTTGACATTGACGGCGTAGCACTTGTCAAAGTCGTCCTCGCTCACGTCCAGAGCGCTCTGGTTGCGGTGCGTCCAGCCCGCGTTGTTGACCATCACGTCGAGCTTGCCGTGGCGGGCAACTGCTGCTTCAACCAAAGCTTTGACCTGCATTGAAATGGTTACGTCAGCTTGAAAGAACGAAGCCACACCTCCCGCTTTAATAATCGCTGCCACCACTGCCTCGCCCATCTCCACATTGATGTCATTGACGATGACCTGCGCGCCCTCAGCCGCCAGCCGCCGGGCAATACCCTCACCAATCCCGTTGCCGGCGCCTGTGATGATGATGGATTTGTTTTTTAGTCTCATGATTCATTTTCAAAATACTTCACGTTTGGCAGACCTGCAAAGTGTTGGTCTTGCGTCCAAACCACGGCACCCATTGATTGAGCACTGGCGTAAATCAAACTATCTGCCACCGGCAGGCCATTTGTTATCGCAGTCATCGCAAGGCGCAAATCAATATCAGTGATCGGGCTGCGCTGCATCAACACCAGAGCATTACTAGCCACATCGTCGCCCAGCTCACGACGGATTTTTTTAATAACCTCGTAAACCGTTATGACCGGCACTCTCAGGTCCGCAGGCGAATCGATGGCCGACGCAAAAAGGTCTGCTCGCGCTGTGCCCATCAAAAACTCTAGCCAGCAAGATGAGTCCAGAACGATGAGCTGGGTCGATTTCGATTGCCTGGCTGCCATCAAAAGCGATCAGGCTCAACAGGAATGTCTGAACTGCTCAAACCCTTGGCGATTCCTCGGTAAGCAGCCGTTGGCAAGACGGGCAACAACCTGACATGTCCACCCATTTCCACCAAGGTGAGCTTGCTACCAGGCAGCAAATGCATGGACTCTCGCAAAGGCGCTGGAATCACGATTTGGAACTTGGACGAAACGGTAACAGTGCTTGAATGCATATCGATAACTTTCAAGTAAGCGAAATTTAGAACGATCTTATTTTAGTGGATTTTACCCATGCCTCACCGCCACAGTCTTCATAGTCGTAAACCCACGTAAAGCCTCAAACCCTTTCTCCCGGCCATACCCAGACGACTTCACGCCGCCAAAGGGCAATTCGACCCCGCTGCCCGCGCCGTAGCTGTTGATAAAAACTTGCCCTGCGCGGACTTTTTTGGCCATGCGGAACTGGCGTGCGCCGTCTTGCGTCCACACGCCTGCAACCAGGCCGAACTGGGTGGCGTTGGCCAGTTCAATCGCGTGGGCCTCGTCTTTGAAAGACATCGCGCACAGCACAGGGCCGAAGACTTCTTCTTGCGCCAGGCGGTGCATCACAGGGACATCGCGCAGTAAAGTGGGAGCTTGATAAAAGCCGGTGTCGGGAGCGTCTTCAACAATCTGGCCCTGCGCCACCATCGGTATGCCCGCAACTTGCGCGTCGCTTAAAAAGTCCCACACGCGCTGCTGCTGGCTTTGGCGGATAAGGGGGCCAACGTCCAGGTCCATCGCGGCGGGGCCCACGCGCAATGCCTCGAAAGTGGCTCCCAGTCTTTCAAGAAGCGGCTCGTAAATGCTCTGCTCAACCAGCAAGCGCGAACCTGCCGAGCAGGTCTGCCCGGCGTTTTGAACGATGGCGTTGATGATGGTCGGTATCGCTTCATCAATGTTGGCGTCAGCAAAAACGATTTGCGGGCTTTTGCCGCCCAGCTCCAGCGTGACTGGGCAGTGGCGCACAGCCGCGACTTGTTGAATCAACGTGCCCACGCTGGGGCTGCCGGTAAAGCTGATGTGGTCAATACCCGCATGCCGTGCCAGCGCATCGCCCACCTCATGGCCGTAGCCCGTCACGATGTTGATGGCCCCAGCCGGAAAGCCGACATCGGCTGCCAATTGCGCCACACGAATAACAGACAAACAAGCGTCTTCACTCGGCTTGACGACGCACACATTGCCGGCCGCCAGTGCGCCGCCCACGCTGCGGCCAAAAATCTGCATCGGGTAGTTCCACGGAATGATGTGGCCGGTAACGCCATGCGGCTCGCGCCAGGTCATCACGCTGTAGCCATTCAAATAAGGCAGGGTGTCGCCATGCAATTTGTCGCACGCGCCCGCGTAAAACTCAAAGTAGCGGGCGAGG
>JANPDQ010000063.1:0-11956 GCA_031431575.1 Polaromonas sp. | reverse complement strand
GGCATGATGAACTGCGGCAAACATTTTCCTGGGCACGGTTTTGTCAAAGCCGATTCGCACCATGAAATTCCGGTCGATAAACGCAGCCTCAAAGCAATTTTGACGGACGACGCTGCGCCTTATGAGTGGCTCAACACCACTCTCACCAGCGTCATGCCTGCTCACGTGATTTACCCTAAAGTTGACAGCCGCCCAGCGGGCTTTTCAGAGCAGTGGCTGACGTACATTTTGCGTGGCCAACTCGGCTTTGGCGGCGCGATTTTTAGCGATGATTTGAGCATGGCTGGTGCCAGAATCATCGACGGCAAAGAAGTTACCTACACCCAAGCCGCAGCGTTAGCATTGAACGCGGGCTGCGACATGGTGCTGCTGTGCAACCAGTCGGTAGATGGCGGCAAAGCAGTTGATGAGCTGCTTGACGGCATGGCCGAGGCGCTGCTCAAAGGCCGCTGGGAAGCGTTGGAATCCAGTGAGTTGCGCAGGCTGGACTTGCTGCCCACTACCCGCGCACACGCGTGGGACGACTTGATGCTGCACCCGGCCTACATGCATGCAATGGGTTTGATTCCTTAAACCTGGCGGACCTTGTTTGCTATTTATTTAGTAGCTTCTTGCGCCCGTAGTGATTGGGTGAAGCTTCTAAAGTCTTATAAATCTGCTTTGTGCGGATTGGCAATAAACCCAACTGCCAAAGCATCAGAGCCAAGATTAATCGAGTTGGTGGGTGCCATTTCCTGCAAACTCACTGTGACGTTTTTGGCTTTGGCTTCGTTGCACAACGCGGTGTATTCCGGTATGGCCAGCACGGTTTCTACTTCACCCGAAAATGAAACATTGACGAACGGCGCAAGCAGCCCGCGCGCCACTTGCTTGCGTGCCAGGTTCAATACATAAGCTCTTGCACCATCTACCCCGCGCACTTTTGCCACAGTTTCAGTTGCACCCTGATGGCAAGTGATGATCGGCAACAGGCCAAGGAGTTTCGCAGCTGCAGCGCCCATCGTGCCTACGCTTTGTTCGCCTTTGGCTTTAGCGCGGGTCAAAATAAAGTCCAGCTTGCTTGGCGCTACGTAGCAGTAGGCGCTTTTACTCAAGCGCTGCATGTTGTCACGAATATTTGCAACAGATGGTTCAACTTCAAATTGGCGCAACGCCTCCATGACTTGCACACCATAGCCGGTAAACATGTTCAGGCTGTCGTAGCATTCCACCAGCAATGGCCCTTTAATGCCCGCTTCTCGCCGCTCGCCCATCGTGTCGTTGATGGCTTTGGAGGACACTTCAAAAGCGGTTCTGAAAATGGATGAACGAGTTGAGGTAACGAACAAGCCAAAAACATGGTCAAAGTCCAAGGCGATGTGTGCGCTGAAAAATGTTCGGATGGTTTCTGCAGTGGGGGGTACAGACTTTGACACCTCGGCCGCCCGCAAGCTCAGAAATTTGGTATTGAATCGCCTGGTAATGGCCGGGTCGCGCTCGTCATTGACCAAGGTGGCGTCGATTTGTATTCCTACTGGGAGCAGCCGCACGTGTGGGTTGCGCAAAGCCGCAGCAGGTACTTCGGCGGCAGCGTCAATAAGAATTCCGAGTTTCAGCATGTCATTTGCAATCTTCGTTTATGTAACGTGATGTTATGAGATTTATGACTTTTGTAAACCCGTTTCAGTACCAGCCAAAACTCAGCATGTTGTATCGTCTGCCATCAGCATATTTTCTGAAGCTTTTCGACGACAAGGATCTGTTTATGAAATTTTCTCATCGCCCATTCGCGGTGGTACTTGGCTTTGCGCTGCTGTGCGGCAGTGTGCTGGCACAGACTTCCGCCCCAGTTCGGGTAGGCTCCAAAATCGACACCGAAGGCAAGCTGCTGGGCAACATGATGGTGCTGGCGCTGGAAGCGAACGGCATCAAAACTGAAAGCAAACTCTCGCTGGGCAACACCAAAGTCATGCGCGGCGCGATTTCCGCTGGGGAAATTGATATCTACCCCGAATACACGGGCAACGGTGCCTTCATATTTGCCGAAGAAAAAAGCCCCGTCTGGAAGAACCTGCAAACTGGCTACGAGCGGGTCAAAACGCTGGACCTGGCCAAAAACAAAATTGTGTGGCTACAGCCTGCGCCAGCGAACAACACCTGGACGATTGCGCTGCGCAAAGATGTGGCCGTTGCAAACAAGCTGGCCACGCTGGACGACTTGTCGCGCTGGCTGGCCGCCTCAGGCAGCGCGGCGGGGCAATTCAAGCTCGCGGCTTCAGCTGAATTCGTTGAGCGCTCAGACGCGCTGCCCGCATTCCAGGCGGCGTACAACTTCAAGCTGAAGCCCGAGCAGTTGTTGACGCTGGCAGGCGGCGATACGTCTGTAACGGTGCGGGCCGCGTATGAAAAAACCTCTGGCGTGAACGCTGCCATGGCCTACGGCACCGATGGCGCTTTGGCGGCGCTGGGGCTGGTGATTCTTGAAGACACCAAAAACGTGCAGCCGGTGTACGCGCCAGCGCCCATCGTGCGGGAAGAGGTGCTCAAAAAGAACCCGCAAATTGCTGACGCACTGGCCCCGGTTTTCAAGCTGCTTGACCGCCCAACGCTGCAGGCGTTGAACGCGAAAATTCAGCTTGACGGCCAGGACGCCAAAAAAGTGGCAGCTGATTTTTTGAAGTCCAAGGGCTTGCTGAAATAAGTTACGCGCCTTTTTTTAAAAGCGCCCCACGCATGCAGTTGCCGCAGCGATTCAATCCAGTTTTAGCCCTTTTGGGGGCGTTGCTTGTGTTGGCACTGGTCGCCCTGCCATTCGTGCGCGTGGCACCCAATCGGCTGGTATCTGGTCAGGCCGTTGGCTTTTTATCTTTGCTGGCAGGCCCGGCCTGGTTACTGGCGGGCTTGCCGTGCGTTCTGTTACTCGCGGGATTCATTCGGCAACGGCGGGCGGCGCTGGCGCTGGTGTTGGTAATGTCTGTGGTGCTTGTGTTCAGCTTGCTTGGTCTTGCTGCCAGTCATGCTCGGGCGGTTTCGCAGGCCGAAGTGTCTCTTGCCCGAGTTTCTTTTGGCGCGGCGTTTTGGGTGGCGGTGGTGCTGACAGCGCTGATTGCCAGCGACGCGCTGCAGCGCCTGCATGCCACCCCATTTCAAAAAGCCGCCACTGGCTTTGGCATGGTGCTGATGCTGTACGCAATGCTTGCCAGCGGTTGGTGCGATGACTTGTCGATCATGAAGGAATACGCCAATCGCGCTGATGGCTTTGCCGCAGTGGTTGCCCGGCATATGCAAATTGTGGGGTTGGCAATCGCGTTTACGCTGACCATTGGCCTGCCACTTGGCTGGGCAGCGCACGCCAATTCAAAAGTTTCGAGTGCGGCTTTTCCGGTGCTCAATGTGGTGCAAACCATTCCATCGATAGCGCTGTTTGGCTTGCTGATGGCGCCGCTGGCGTGGCTGGCTGCCAGTTGGCCCGTGGTGGGCGCGGCAGGTATCAGCGGGGTAGGCTTGGCACCCGCGGTGATCGCGCTTACGCTGTATGGCTTGCTGCCGGTTGTGCGCGGCACGCTCACCGGGCTGCAGCAGGTCTCTCACGCGCAAATTGATGCTGCCCGCGCTTTGGGCCTCAAGCCGCTGGCTGTACTGCGGCATATTGCAGCGCCGCTGGCGCTTCCAGTGGTGCTTGGTGGCGTGCGCACGGCCGCTGTGGCAGCGGTGGGTTTGGCGGCAGTTACGGCATTGATCGGCGCTGGCGGCTTGGGCAGCATCATGTTTGAAGGGCTCTTCAGCAATGCGCAAGATGTGGTGCTGCTGGGGGTGCTGCCCATCGTTGCGCTGGGAGTGTTGGTTGATGGGGTGTTTCGGGTGCTGATCAATCTGGCCGCAGGCCAGGCTCGGCCGCAAGCATGAAAACCACCCATAAATTGTTAGTTGTATCGCTGTTGTTGGCGGCGCTGGTGTTGGTGCTGCCGTATTCCGCGCCTTTTTTCGCTGGGTTATTCCCAGAGCTTGAGCGGCATGTGTACACGCAAGACTCGTTTGCGTGGTTGTTGGTGCAGCACGGCATGCTTGCGGGCGCGTCGAGTTTTGTCGCGGTGGTGGTGGGCACTGCGGTTGGGCTTGGAGTAACGCGTGCAGGTGGTCAGCAATTCAGACCATTGGTTGAAACTGTGGTGGCCGTGAGCCAGACCATTCCACCCGTGGCGGTACTGGCCCTGGCTGTGCCGGTAGTGGGCTTTGGCGAGCTACCTGCGCTGATTGCGCTCAGTTTGTACGGCCTGCTGCCGGTGGTGCAAGGCACGATGGGCGGGCTGCGCGGGGTGCCGAGCGCACAGGCCAACGCGGCAAGTGCCCTGGGCCTGTCGCCGCGTCAAACTTTGCGACACATCGAAATTCCGTTGGCGATGCCAGTGTGGCTGGCGGGTGTGCGCACGTCGGTCATCATCAACATCAGCACTGCCGCAATCGCCTCAACCGTAGGCGCAAAAACGCTGGGCTCGCCCATCATTGTTGGCTTGAGCGGCTTTAATACGGCGTATGTGTTGCAGGGCGCAATGGTGCTTGCGTTGTTGGCTGTTGCTGTGGATATGGCGTTTGAAATAGCGGCTGAACGGGCAGCTTGGCCGGATTAAGTTGCTATTTATATAGGAGCTTTTTGCGCCCGTATTTATTGGGCTAGAGGCATTATTTGCTTGTAAAACGTCCTAAAAAGCAGTTTTTTTGCCTATTTGTTCTGCAGCAAATCACGCCGCTGCTCAGCCTGTAACTTGCGCATAAGCCCAAGCCAGCCAAGGCATCAACGCCGCCAGGTCGGCGGATTCAATCGTTGCCCCGCACCAAATACGCAGCCCGGCTGGCGCGTCTTTGTAAGCGCCAATGTCGTAGGCTACGCCCTCGGCATCAAGCAGCGCCACCATTTTTTTAACTTGCTCGGGGGTGGCTTTCAGCGTCAGGCACACGCTGGTGTTAGACACCGTTGCAGGGTCTTTGGCCAGGAAAGCGATCCATTCATTGGCGGCTACAAAATCTTCAATCACTTTTAGGTTGGCTTGGCTTTTGGCAATCAAACCTTGCAGGCCTCCCAAGCCGTCTGCCCATTGCAACGCGTCCAAGTAGTCGGCCACGCACAGCATCGACGGCGTGTTGATGGTGTCGCCTTTGAACAAGCTTTCGTTTAGTTTGCCGTTGGCTGTCATGCGGAAAATTTTCGGCATGGGCCAGGGCGGCGTGTAAGCCTCCAGTCGCTCAACGGCGCGTGGGCTCAAAATCAGCATGCCGTGCGCGCCTTCGCCGCCCAACACTTTTTGCCAGGAGTAGGTGATGACGTCCAGCTTGTGCCAGGGCATGTCCATGGCAAAGATGGCCGATGTTGCGTCGCACAGCGTCAGGCCAGCGCGATCATTAGGTATCCAGTCGCCATCTGGTACTTTTACACCTGACGTGGTCCCGTTCCACACGAACACCACGTCGTTGTTGAAATCCACAGAATTCAAATCAGGCAAGTCGCCATAGTCTGCCTTGATCACGCGCGTGTTCGGCAGCTTGAGCTGCTCGACAATATCGTTGGTCCACGTCGCGCTGAAGGTTTCCCATTCCAGCACATCCACACCACGCGGCCCTAACAGCGACCACATCGCCATTTCGATTGCACCCGTGTCAGACGCAGGCACTACGGCAACGCGGTAGCCCGCGGGCAAGCCAAGAATGCGCGCTGTCTCAGAACACGCCAAGCCGAGCGCTCTCTTACCAATCGCCGAGCGGTGCGACCGGCCCAGAGTGTCCATCTGCAATTTGCTCACGTCATAGCCAGACCGCTTGGCGCACGGGCCTGATGAGAAGTTGGGGTTGTTGGGTCTTAGGGTGGGTTGCATTAGGGGTTTTTTTATGTCAACAGAACGTACGCGGGAAGTTTTGCATTCCATATTTGCTTTTGATCTTAGCAAGGCGACAGCGCACGGCGGGCGGTCTCAAATTGTCAGTTGATGGATCGAACTAAAAATGCGGCGGCGCTGACAATTCTCGTGCCGTGCCAATTTTTGAGCGTGAGCAAGTCGTCGTCGCTTGATACCAAAATTCCCGCATCACAGGCCATCGCAAGCGCCAGAAATTTACAGTCTTTCGGGTCGCGGCATGCCCCCTCGGCCGCTCGTTCGCTTAGCACATCGGGTGTCAAGCGTGTTGTTTCCTGCTCGTATCTCGCAAAAAATGCGGCGCGTTCAGTGGGGCTGGCATACGCGTCAAACTTGGGCCTGCGCAGTACCTCTTTCAGCTCTTCAAGCGTTTCTGGCGACACAAACCACGTGTGGCTGCCAAGTGCTGAAATGAAGGCCTGGCGCGGCACAGACAATGGCCGCAGCATCGCACTGATCAATGTGCTGGTGTCAAACACTGCGCGATTGAGCAGGCTCAAAACGCATTTCCAAACGCGCTCATCGGATTTCTTTCACCATCCGCGCCACGTCAGCATCAGTCAACTGCCGGGCTGCTGTGCGCATATCGCTGCTTTTTGCAGCTTCTGCCTGTGCAAAAAAAGCTTCAAACCACTCCACCGCCTGTGTGCGCTTGGCTTTGATGTCCTGCAAATCTGCCATGTCCTGCGGCGAAACGATGAACGCCGCCGTGCGACCATGCCGGGTAATCGTGACTGGCTCACGCTGAACCGTGTCCAGCAACTGCCCAAATCGGTTTTGCGCGTCCATGGATGACACTGTCAACATAATCGGCTCCTTTTAAAACTGGCTAACCTGTACAGTATAGCTGTTATTCATGCGCTTGGTATCTTTAGACAGGTTCGCTGAAAGTTGCTGGCAAACGGCGTTTTACCTCGATTTCCCATGGCGAATAGCGCTATAGACCAGCGGATGCGGGCGCGAGCAGCTATCAAAATAATACCGTTCGAATTCTCCGCCCGAGGCGGTGCGGTGCATGGCCTTGTCGCCCTTTTTTCGGCGCATGCTGGCTAAAAATACACATCCAGCGTAGGAAATCGCGCTTGGGCTTCAACGCAATCCCACAAGTAAATCGCAAAGCCCATATCGCCCGTCCATAGCGAGTAACGCATTTGTCCGTGTTCAATCGCCGCGTTTTGGATTTGCCCAATTCCATGCATAGCAAACGCGCGGGCACGTTGCAACCACTTTGGGTCACCGGTGCGCTGATACAGCTTTAAAAACGCATAACCGTTCCCGCCAGTGCCGTGGCACAAGTTCGAGCCTTTGGTTAGCGGGCCTGCGTTCCACGTTGCTTCGCCGCCAGCAATCAGCACATCGTCGAGCGCGGTGCTGGGCATATTGGCCAGGCAAATTACAAAGCCGGGCGCGCCGTGGCAGTACTGCATCAGCATGCCCTGGGTCTGGCCTGCCGCTGGCGGCAACTGCGCATGCCAATTGGCGGCGTTGCCTTCCCATTGCGCTGTGCGCGTCACGGTGTTGACTATGCAGGACTCCCAGGCCACCCAAGCCTCCGGCGACATTAAATGACGACCTTGAATCAGCGGTAGCGCTGTACCCGCAAAACCGTGCACAGCGTCCATGAAAGTGAAATGGCGCCCATACATGTCTTGATCAAAATATGCGCAGCCGTGTTCGCTAGACCACTTTAATTGTGACCACAGCTTGGCAGCAGTTTGGCGAAACAGCTCAGCCCAGCGCGCGTCAGCCGTGCGTTCATGCAAAAAATGGGCGGCCAGCAAGGTGCCGGGCGAGCCCCACATGACTTCACGTGCAGGGTGATTTATGTTGCCGTCTATCAAGCTGTGCAGTCGGGCTTGCCCGGCTGGGTTGGGGTCTACCCCAAATGCCAACATTTCAATCGGTGTGTCGCCCATCAAATACGCGGCTTGCTCGCGCTGGGCCGACTTGCCAAGCCACGACTTGTTGCGCTGCAGCAATAGCTCCGTGCCCGGCCCATCGCGGTAGTTGCGTTGCAGTTTGACTGCGCCGCAGTCTTGCAAATAGTGCAGCCCCCAAAACATGCCACATGCCCCGTAGTACAAGCTGGTTGAAATGGACTTCAAATCCCTCTTGCTAACCGCATCTTGAGGATGTACGGGCCAATACCGGTCTGCGTCAAATCGAGCCTCAGCGTCTTGCACGATTTGCGCGATGGCAGCGCGGGCCGTATCGGCGTTCCAGTGCAACTCGGGGTCGAGCTGTTCGTGACGGTTGGAATCAAAAAGCATGATGTGTTGGTGCGGTGGTTAGTTTTTCAGAAGTCTAAACCTTGTACCACGCACAACACCACGCAAGACCAGTCTGTTTTTATTGCAATTTTGGTCTGTAGACCGACAAATATAGGCGCAACCAGCTATCAAAATAATATCAAGTTAAAGCACTGCGTGGCCGCAATTGGTACGGCGTGGGCGCTGATTGGGTATTTGGGCCAAGTCAAGTTAAATGGTAAAGCTCAAGTTTGATGGCTGATGTGCAAAAACAGCCGATGAAAGGAACGCCATGCTTGAAAAATTTGATGCGATTGTCATTGGTGCGGGCCAGGCTGGCTCGGCGCTGGCGGTGCGGTGCGGCAAGCAGGGGCTGAAGACGGTGCTGATTGAGCAGCATCGTTTTGGCGGCACGTGTGTCAACAACGGCTGCGTGCCAACCAAAACGATGGTGGCCAGTGCGCGGGTGGCGCATGTGGCGCGCCATGCCAGCGATTTTGGTGTTGTGCTGGATGCGACTGTGCGGGTAGACATGGCGCGGGTTATGGCGCGTAAAGACGAAATCGTACAGCAGTCCAGCAGCGGGGTGCGCGCCTGGCTGGACGGTGCTAAAAACGTCACGGTGTTGCAAGGGCAAGCCAGGTTCATTGGCCCGCACACCGTGCGTGTGGGCACGCGCGAGCTTGAAGCGCCGCGCATTTTCATCGACGTGGGTGGCCGCGCGGCTGAGCCAGACATGCCGGGCATTGCTGATGTGCGGCACCTGAACAACGCCCGCATCATGCACTTGAAGGAGTTGCCCGAGCACCTGATTGTGGTGGGCGGCAGCTACATTGGCCTGGAGTTTGCGCAGATGTACCGGCGCTTTGGCAGCCGCGTGACGGTGGTTGAAAGTGGGCCGCGGCTGATCGGCCGAGAGGATGCGGATGTGTCTGAAGCTATTCAAAACGTCTTGGCGGGCGAGGGGATTGAGTTTCGGCTTAACGCAACGTGTATCGGGTTAAAACGGCAAGGTGAAGGCGTAGCAGTTACCGCCAGTTGCACAACAGGCGAGTCGCGCATTGAAGGCTCACACATTTTGATGGCCACCGGGCGCGTGCCAAATACGCACGACCTGGGCTTGGCTGCGGCGGGCGTGCATGTAGATGCCAAAGGCTACGTGGTTGTGGGCGAGGATTTGCAGACAAACGTAGCGGGCGTGTATGCGCTAGGGGACTGCAATGGCCGCGGCGCCTTCACGCACACCAGCTGGAACGACCACGAGATAGTTGCCAACAACCTGTTCGACGATCTATTCGGCGACCTAGCCCGAAAGGTCAGCGACCGCATTCCCACTTATGCATTGTTTGTATACCCGCCACTGGGCCGTGTCGGCATGACGCACGGCCAGGTTCGCGCAAGTGGTCGGCCCGCATTGACTTCAAAGTTAATGATGACCGAGGCAGGCCGCGCCCGAGAGATGGGCGAAACCGCAGGCTTCATGAAAATTGCGGTGGATGCCGAGAGCCAGTGCATTCTTGGCGCAGCTGTTTTCGGCGTGCACGGTGACGAGGTTGTGCAGGCCGTGCTGGAAGTGATGGCCGCCAAGCAGCCGTACACCGCTATCACGCGGGGCATGCACATTCACCCAACAGTGACTGAAATGCTGCCGACGCTGCTGGAAGGCTTGGCGCCTTTGGTCTGAGGGGCTGCTAGGCCGCAGGCCAGGCCAGCTTGCCGCTCAAATCCATGTGCGTCAGGTACACGCGCAAATCAAACTCGTACTGGTGGTACTGCGGCTCCATGTAGGTGCAGAGCTTGTAGAAGTCTTTGTCGTGGTCTTTTTCTTTGATGTGGGCCAGCTCGTGCACAGTGATCATTTTCAAGAACTCGTCGGGCACTTCTTTGAACAGTGACGACACGCGGATTTCGCGTTTGGCTTTGAGCTTGTTGCCCTGGACTCTAGAGATTTGCGTGTGCGTGCCCAGCGCGTGGGCGATGACTTGCAGGCGGTTGTCAAACGCGACTTTTGACAGGGGTTCGGAGCTGCGCAAAAACTCGTTTTTCAGCGCCATCACGTAGTCGTACAGCGCTTTGTCGGTGCGCACGCTGTGGGCGCGCGGGTATTTTTTAAGCAGCATGTCGCCCAGCCTGTCTTGGGCCTGCAACTGCTGGACTTGCGATTGCAGGCTTTCGGGGTAGGCGCTGAGGTATTTCACTGAATCTAACTACTATTAATTTAGGAGCTGCTTGCGCCCGTATTTATTGGGCTACAGGTCAAAAACATGTAAAAAATGATTAAAAACAAGCTTTCTTAATGTTTTGAGGTTCAAACTGCTTTAAAACTCTTTTCGCAGCGCAGGGAACAAAATCACATCCCGTATGCTGGCGCTATCCGTCAGCAGCATCATCAGCCGGTCAATGCCTACCCCGCAGCCGCCGGTGGGCGGCATGCCATATTCAAGGGCGCGGATGAAGTCGTGGTCGTAGAACATGGCTTCGTCGTCGCCACTGTCTTTGGCGGCTACCTGGGCGTTGAAGCGGGCGGCTTGTTCTTGGGCGTCGTTCAGCTCGCTGAAGCCGTTGCCAAACTCGCGGCCTGTGATGTACAGCTCGAATCGTTCGGTCACTTCAGGCCGAGCATCGTTGGCGCGTGCCAGGGGCGATATTTCGGTCGGGTGCTCCATGATGAAGGTCGGCTGCCAGAGCTTTTCTTCGACCGTTTCTTCAAAGTACATGACCTGCAGGCTGGCGAGCGAGCGTGTGCTCAGGCGGTCTTTTTGCTCGTTAAAGCCGAGCTTTTTCAACGCGTCGGCCAGCCACACGGCATCGTCAACGCCCCCACTCACCCCGGAAACCGCATCGGTGTGCTTCAAAATCGCTTCACGAATCGTCAGGCGCTCAAACGGCTGTTCTAAATCAACTGGCTTGTCGGCGTAACTCAACTGCAATGATCCACAGATTTTTTGCGCCACGTCGCGTATCAACGCCTCCGTAAACGACATCAAGTCTTCATAGTTCCACCATGCGGCGTAAAACTCCATCATGGTGAATTCAGGGTTGTGGCGAACGCTGATGCCTTCGTTGCGGTAGCTGCGGTTGATCTCAAATACGCGCTCAAAACCGCCCACAATCAGCCGCTTCAAATAAAGTTCAGGCGCAATGCGCAAGAACATTTCCTGGTCTAGGGCGTTGTGGTGCGTTTTGAAGGGTTTGGCGTTGGCACCGCCGGGAATAGGGTGCAGCATCGGTGTTTCAACTTCTAAAAAGTTGTTCGCCACCATAAATTCACGTATGCCACTGACCGCTTTGCTGCGCGCCATGAAACGCTTGCGGGCTGACTCGTCGGTGATCAAATCCACATAGCGCTGGCGGTATTTAACTTCCTGGTCGGCCATGCCGTGAAACTTGTCGGGCAGCGGGCGCAGGCTTTTGGTGACCAGCCTGATGGCGGTGGCGTGAATTGATAGCTCGCCGGTTTTGGTTTTAAACAGCGTGCCGGTGGCCCAAACAATATCGCCCAAGTCCCAGTGTTTGAAGGCGTTATGAACGTCTTCGCCCACGCCTTCGTTGTTGATGTACACCTGAATGCGGCCACCCGATGGGCCAAACGATGCGTCTTGCAGCGTGGCAAAGCTGGCCTTGCCCATCACGCGCTTGAGCATCATGCGGCCGGCCACGCTGACGATTGCGGCGAGCGGCTCCAGCTCTTCTTTGGTTTTGCTGTCGTATTGGGCAAACAGCGCTTCGGCGCGGTGCTGGGGTTTGATGTCGTTGGGAAAGGCTATGCCTGCGGCGCGTAGCGCTGTCAGCTTGTCACGCCGTTCGACCATCAATTGGTTT
>JANPDQ010000062.1:0-12285 GCA_031431575.1 Polaromonas sp. | reverse complement strand
CAGCATCAACGAGTTGCGCGGCTTGGCAAATGCGGGCACAAGCATTGGCATCATCGCCACCCGCGCAACGCTGGCCGCGAAGATTTTTGATGCGCCACTTCAAGCGGCGGGATACACCCCACTGCTTCCCGGTGACGACCTCATGGAAAAACTGGTGCTGCCGGGAATTGATCTCGTCAAGGCTGGGCAAGCAGTGCAGGGCGGGCAATTGATAGAGCAAGCCGTGCAAGCGCTGATGGCGCGTGGTGCAGGCGCGGTGGTGTTGGCCTGCACTGAAACCCCTTTGGCGCTGGATGCCGTGCAGTCGCCCCTGCGCGTCCACTGCATTGACAGCACCGCCGCGCTGGCACGTGCCTGTGTGGCCTGGTGGCAAGCTGATCAGGCAAGAAACCGCTGAAGGCAGCTAAAAAGCAGCTAAAACGGCATTTGGGCCGGTTTTTCGGATCGTTTTTAATCATTTTGGGCTCTAGCCCAATAAGTAAAGGCGCAAGCAGCTCCTAGATTAATAGCAAATTCAATGGTTTAGTCTGACCTGCCTTGCCTTGCCTTGCGTTGTCATCGGTTCTACTCGTCTGAAGCGCCTTCATCCGTTGCCTGAACCGCACCGCTCTTGACGGCCTTCTTTAGCGCTGCATAGTCGGCCTCGTTCTGGTCAGCGTAGGCAAAAGCGTGGCGCGCTATGGCTTCGTCAAATGCGTGGCTTTTGCCAATGTAGCCCGCTATCAGCGCGGGGTCACCGGATTTGGCTTGCGAGCGCGCCAGCGCGTAGCCGCAGGCTTGGGCGTAGTCCGCGATATCGGCAGCGTTGAACTGTGTCACATCGAGCGAGCCCTTCATGTCGCGCAACTGGCGCACATAAAACTCTGCGCCTAGCGCTTGGCTGGAAGCCCAGCCCAAGAAAATATCGCTGGCCGCTTGGCATAGCCGCTGGCCGTCCACAATGCGCTGACCGTTGTGGGCGTGGGGCGTTAAGCCCAGCGGCGCCATCAACACCGAGTCTCTGGCTTGCTTAAACTGCAAAAACAGGGGGTGGTGGCCGTCGGCGGCAAACAACGCCACAAAGCAGCGCGTACCGACTGAACCCACGCCCGGTACCTTCACAGCAACGTCCATCAGCTCATAGCGGTCAAACAGCACGCGTCGGTCGGCGCTTAAAGAGTTACGGTACTGCTTAAAAAATGTCTGAATACCCAGCTCAAATTTGCCAATTTCGCGGGCCGTGGCACCCGCCTCGTGATAAACCCAGGGCGGCGTGTCTTTGATACGCATTTCCTTGCCAGCGGGCCCGCCTACCCACTCAACAGCGCTGCTGACGAGCTCCCGGCTGCCTTTGCCGCGCGCTTTTTTAATCGCGGCTTTTTCTTGTCTGCTGGAGCCACCCAATTTCAGCAAAGTCTCTGACGTCATTTGGTAGTACCAGACATCGAGCGTGTCCATTTGGGCGAAGTCCAGCATCCGCTGGTGGTAGGTGTCCAGCAGGGTTTGCACAACGCCCTCGATAACCGATTTTCTCAAGCCGATCTCGCGGCTGGCAATCACAAAACTGGTGGCCAGCCGCCGCACGTCCCAATCGAACGGGCCCGGCACGGTCTCATCAAAATCATTCAGGCCAAACAGCATCCGCCGTTCAGGGCTCGCAAACAAGCCAAAGTTGGACAAATGTGCATCGCCGCATAACTGAACTGTTACGGTGCAGCGCGGCGTTTGTGCCAGGTCGTGCGCCATCAGCATGGCGGCACCCCGGTAAAACGCAAACGGGCTGGGCAGCATTCGGCCAAACCGGATAGGCAGCAGCTCTGCAATCCGCCCTTCGTTAGACGCCGACAGCAGCGCCAGAGCATCGCGCTCACCGTTTTGGTGCAAGCCAAGCGCTGAACGCGGGCAATTCTCGCGCGCCAGCCGGCCAAGTTCAAAGCGCTGAGCCAGCGAGCCGCGGCCAATCAGGTGATCTGTATTTCGTTTCATGGGCGGATGATGGCACAAGGCTGATGGCAAAAGGCGGCGGCACAACCCAATGAAAACGCGCTTAAAAAACCGCTCTAATCAATTTTAAGGGCTGTTTTAAGCACGGTTTAGGGCTGTAGCGCATTAAATTAGGGCGTGAGCAGCTATTAATAAAATAGCAAAAGTCTCGTCGTGCGGTAGCGGTGTTTTTGGTGTTCTCGCTAGCGGTTTCCGGCTTGCAGAAGTTCACTAACCACTTGGAAAGCATTGCGAGAACCCAGCGTAGCTCTCGGTACGGAGTTGACCCGGTACACAATGTCATCCATCTCCAGATGGGCCAGACTGGCGCCCTGACGAACCCGGTAATAGTAGTTGCTGGCTACTAAAGTGTGAACAACGTATATTTTTCATACTTGTCAATTCATACTTAAATAGGCATACTATATATTCAACCAACTAAGGTACGCCATGGAAACCCTGGACGTCATACTTGCCGAGCGCGGTCAAATTGTCATTCCCAAAGAAGCGCGTGATGCACTAGGCCTCAAACCCGGAAGCAAGCTGCAATTGCGCATTGAAGATGGCCGACTGCTGATAGAAAAGAAAGTACAGCTTGACCTGAGCCGCTGGGTGGGTAAGGGCGTGGACGACGGCTTGACCACTGATGGGGCACTGGCGGAACTGCGCGGCAGGGCTGTGCCTTACAAGCCTGCCAAACCAGCGCGCAAATGAAAACGGCGGTTGACTCAAGCGTGTTGTTTGACATTGTCAAAGGCGCACCGGGCGCTAAAGGCGCGCAAACCGCGTTAGAAACCGCTTTGGCGCACGGCAGCCTGTGTGTTTGCGCGGTGGTGGTCGCCGAGCTGGGGCGCTACTTTTCAGATGAACAAGACCTGAAAGACTTTTTACAAGCGTGCCAGATCGACCATGACCCTATTTCGATCGACGCGGCACTGGAGGCCGCACGCATCATGCGCGGCTACGCTCGCAACAAGGGGCCACGCGAACGGGTAGCACCTGATTTTTTAATTGGTGCCCACGCCATCACGCAGGCTGATGCGTTGCTGACCACCGATGCTGGTTTTTATCGGCAATATTTTGAGGGGTTGAAGGTGGTTGCGCCGTAGGTGGTGGGCGGTAAACCCTCAACCCGTATTCCGCAGCCCAGCTGCAATCCCGTTAATAGAGATATGAATTCCTCGCTGCACGCGTTCGTCGGCCTGGCCTGCCCGGTAGCGCCTGATCAACTCTACCTGGAGGTGGTGAAGGGGGTCGATGTAGGGAAAGCGGTGTCGGATGGAGCGTTGCAGCGCTGCGTTGTCTGCCAGTAACTGCTTTTCGCCGGTGATCAAGGCCAGCGCTGTGGCGGTGTTGTGCCACTCATTTTCTATGGCGGTGAAAATCTTTTTGCGCAGCTTTGCGTCAGGCACCAGTTCTGAATAGCGCGATGCCAGTGCCAAATCGCTTTTGGCCAGCACCATGTCCATATTGCTTAAAAGTGTCTTGAAAAACGGCCATTCCTTGACCATTTTTTGCAGCAGGGCTAGCGCCTCTTTGCGTTTGGCTGGCGTGCCGCCTTCGGCCAGCATCGTCTGAACAGCGGTGCCAAAACCGTACCAGCCCGGCAGAGTCAGGCGGCATTGGCCCCAGCTAAAGCCCCACGGAATAGCGCGCAAGTCTTCTATTTTTTGACTGGGTTTGCGTGATGCTGGACGTGAGCCGATATTAAGTTCGGCAATCTCGCGGATCGGTGTGGCGCTGAAAAAGTATTCGGTAAAGCCAGGGGTTTCGTAGACCAACGCGCGGTATGCGGCCATGCTGCTGGAAGACAGTTGGGCGGCGGCTTTTAAAAATGCGGGCGTTGCAGACTTGGTCGGTTGCAGCAGCGTGGCTTCAAGTGTGGCGGCTACCAGTGTCTCAAGGTTGCGCCTGCCGATTTCCGGATTTGCGTATTTGGAGCCAATCACTTCGCCTTGCTCTGTTAAGCGAATTTGCCCGCGCACTGTGCCGGGTGGTTGCGCCAAAATCGCTTGGTAGCTGGGGCCGCCGCCACGGCCAACCGTGCCGCCCCGGCCATGGAACATGCGCAATTGAATATTGAAAGAGATCGCCAGCTCATCAAACAATTCGACCAGCGCAATCTCAGCCCGGTACAGCTCCCAGTTGCTGGTAAAAATGCCGCCGTCCTTGTTGCTGTCTGAGTAGCCCAGCATGATGTCTTGCTCGGCCCCGCTGCGTTTGACCAGCTGCGCAATACCGGGCAGGGCGTAGAACTCGCGCATGATGGGCGCGGCGTTGCGCAGGTCTTCAATGGTTTCAAATAAAGGAACGACGATCAAATCATTCGTGCCTTTGCTGTCCAGTGTTCCATGCATGAGGCCCACTTCTTTTTGCAGCAGCAGCACCTCCAATAGATCGCTCACGGTTTCAGTGTGGCTGATAATGTAGTGGCGTATCGCCTCTTTGCCAAAGCGGGCGCGTGCCGTGCGAGCTGCCTCAAAAATAGCCAGTTCCCCTTGCGCATGGTCCGAATACACCGCACCGACAACACGCAGTGCTCTAGCATCGTTCAACAAGCGCATCAGCAGCTCGCGCTTGGCCATTTCATCCAGACCCGCATAGGCAGGCGCAAGGCGCGCGGTGGCCAGCAGCTCAGCGACGACTTCTTCATGCTTGTCCGAGCTTTGGCGCAAGTCCACGGTAGCCAAATGAAAGCCAAATACATCAACCGCGCGAATCAGTGGCTGCAGGCGCTGCGCAAGCAAAGCCTGCCCGTGGTTTGCTTTTAACGACGCTTCGATAGTGCGCAAGTCTGCCAAAAATTCTTCTGACTTTGTGTAAGCGTTTTGCGGTGCAACCGCGTGGCGTGCCGCGTCGCCACCAGTAAGGTTTTTTAGCGTGGCGGCCAAGCGCGCGTACACGCCTGTCAGGGCGCGACGGTAGGGCTCGTCTTGCCGGTGTTCATTGGTGTCAGGCGAGCTATTGCTAAGCGCTTGCATGGCTGGGCTGACGTCAACCAGCATGGCTGAAAGCGACAACTCGCCGCCTAAAAAATGCACCTCGGTCAGGTAGTGGCGCAGCGCCACTTCAGCTTGGCGACTTAGCGCGTAGTTCAGCGTTGCGGCTGACACGTTGGGGTTGCCGTCGCGGTCGCCGCCTATCCACTGGCCCATGCGCAAAAAGCTGTGAATTTTTTGGTCGCCCAATTCTCTTTCAAGATTGGCATACAGCTTGGGGATTTCGCGCAAAAAAGTCGCTTCGTAGTAACTCAGTGCATTTTCAATTTCATCTGCCACCGTCAGCTTGGTAAAGCGGAGCAGGCGGGTTTGCCACAACTGCATCACGCGGGCGCGCAATTGCGCCTCATTGGCGGCCAGTTCACGTGGCGTTAGCGCATCTTTTGCGGCAAGTGCGGGGCTGGCGGCGTGTACCGCCAGGGCCAAGGCCTTGACGCCGTCGCGGGCAGTCAGCAGTTGGGCAATGTCGCGCTCCGCATCCAAAATGCTTTTGCGCTGCACTTCAGTCGGGTGTGCCGTCAGCACTGGGGACACAAAACTGTGGGCCAGCATGTCGGCTATGGATTTAGGAGCTATTCCCGCCCAGCGCAAGCGCGCCAGAGCTACTTCTATGCTGCCTTCTTGGGTGTCGCCTGCACGTTCGTGGATGGCCCGGCGGCGAATGTGGTGGCGGTCTTCTGCCAGGTTGGCCAGGTGGCTGAAGTAGGTAAACGCCCGAATCACGCTTACGGTTTGGTCACCGCTCAAGCTTTTGAGGAGCTTTTTCAGCGACTTGTCGGCCTCAATATTGGCGTCGCGCCTGAATGCGACTGACAGCTTGCGCACCTGCTCAATCAGCTCATAGGCAACGCTGCCTTCTTGCTCCCGAATCACGTCACCCAAAATCCGCCCGAGCAAGCGGATGTCTTCAACCAGTGGGCGTTCGTTGTCTTTGGTGTTCTTTTTGATCATGTTGTTGGGTGCGGTTGCAGGTTGCCTGCATGCTAGCATTGACTTTTTTAGATTATTACAAACGGGTTACAGGGCAGAAACATGCAACAGGCAGAGCAGAGTGCACAACAAAAAGCAGTCAACAGCACATCAAACAAATCGCCCCTGAAAGTAGTGATCGCCACCCGCGAAAGCCGGTTGGCGCTGTGGCAAGCTGAACACGTGAAAGCGCTGCTGGAAACCAAACTGGGCTGGCAGGTTGAATTGTTAGGCATGACTACATTGGGCGACCAGATTTTGGACCGATCGCTGAGCAAAGTGGGCGGCAAAGGTCTGTTTGTCAAAGAGCTGGAAGTGGCACTGCAAGAAGGTCGCGCAGACATTGCCGTGCATTCACTCAAAGACGTGCCGATGGACTTGCCCGACGGCTTTGCACTGGCCTGCGTGATGACGCGTGAAGACCCGCACGATGCATTCGTGTCGAACAAATACGCAGCACTTAGCGAGCTGCCGCACGGCGCGGTGGTGGGCACATCCAGTCTGCGCCGCTTGGTGCTGCTCAAAAGCCTGCGGCCTGATTTGAAAATTGAACCCCTGCGCGGCAACCTGGACACTCGCCTGCGCAAGCTCGACGAAGGCCAATACGACGCGATTGTGCTGGCTGCGGCTGGCTTAAAGCGCCTTGAAATGCCCGAACGCATTCGCAGCACCTTTGCCACCACCGACATGCTGCCCGCTGCAGGGCAGGGCGCACTGGGTATTGAGGTGTGCGCTGACCGGGCCGACCTGCTGGAAGGCTTGGCCACGCTGGCCGACATGCCGACCTGGCTGGCTGTGACGGCCGAGCGCACGGTGTCGCGCGCCATGGGCGGAAGCTGCTCGATGCCGCTGGCAGCATTCACGCGCGGCCCCGCATCGGCAGGTGACAAAGGCATGTTGCTTGAAGCCGCATGGGGCGACCCCATGAGTCTTGATGCCGCGCCTGGCAACCCTGGCAACGTCACCAAGCCGTTGGTACATGCAAAGTCAACGTCCCACGTTCGCAATTTCGCTGAAGCCGAAGCACTCGGCAACGCCGTGGCTGCGCAACTGCGCGCAGGTGGCGCGGTGTGGGCGCAAAACGAGGCTGCACAGGCCGCTGGTTGAAGGTGTCTGCTGACCGCGTTAACCGTCGGGTGATTGTTACGCGCCCTGCCCAAGACGCGGCGCATTGGGTTGAAAAACTTATGCACGCCGGCTTTGCTGCAAAGGCGCTGCCACTGATTGAAATTGCCGCCACAACGCTTCCTGCTGATGTGCAAGCGCTGCAAGCCGCCCGGAAAAACCTCGAGCAGTACGCAGCCTGTATGTTTGTCAGTGGCAACGCTGTGGAGCACTTTTTTACTGCAAATCGGCCTCTAGCCCAATTAAATAGGGCGCAAGCGGCTATAAATGTAATAGCAAATATCAGCATGATTGAGTTGCCGCCGAGCGTTCGGTTTCTGGCTCCTGGCCCTGGCACCGCAGCGGCACTGCAAGCCCAAGGTGTACCCGCTTCACAAATTGATTCGCCCCTGGCTGATGCTGTGCAATTTGATTCAGCCGCTCTTTGGGATGTGGTGGGTTCGCGCGATTGGCGCGGCGCGCGGGTTTTAATTGTGCGTGGGCACAGCGAATCAGCACCTGATGGTGCTGCTGCATCTGCAAGCGCCGTGCAGCCCAGAGACTGGCTTACGCAAAAGTGGCAAGCGATTGGCTGCCAGGTGGATGTTGTAGCTGCCTACCAGCGCCAGGCGCCGCTGCTTGACCAGCGGCAAGTCGAGCTGGCCCGCGCTGCAAGCATTGACGGCTCGGTGTGGCTGTTCAGCAGCTCGGAAGCGGTTGCGCATTTGCGCGATGCGCCTGGTTTGAAAGGCACTGACTGGCGCAGTGCGGTTGCCATTGCCACGCACCCAAGAATTCTGGAGGCAGTGCGCGCGGCGGGCTTTGGCGTTGTGCTTGCGTCACGTCCAGCCTTGCCAGATGTTGTGCAGGCACTGCGGTCGATAGAATCGATAGCGCCATGAGTTCCAATCGATCAGACCCGTCAGACTCGCTAGAGCAGCCGCACGCTTCGTCAGATGCGCCAGAGTCGGTCGCGGCAGCTTCGCCGCTTCAGGCCAGCGTGGTGTCAGCGTCCATCGCAGTGCCCAAGAAGTGGGCATTTGCCGTAGCCGCGTTGGCCGCTGCTGCGTTGTTGGTCAGCGGCTTGCTGTGGCAAAAGCTGCACAACATTCAGGAAGAACTGGCGCGCCGCAGTCTAGAGTCTGGTGCCCAGTCGGCAGAAGCGCGCACCCTGGCCAAAGCTGCGCAAGACAGCGCAGCGCAAGTCACCGCCCGGCTTGCACTGCAAGAAAACCGTATTAGCGAGCTCAGCCTGCAGCGCACCCAGCTCGAAGAGCTGATGCAAAGCCTGTCACGCTCACGCGACGAAAACCTGGTGGTTGACATGGAATCCGCCATCCGCCTGGCTCAGCAGCAGGCCCAGTTAACCGGCAGTGCAGAGCCACTGATTGCTGCCCTGAAGTCAGCCGACCAGCGTTTGAGCCGCGCTGCGCAGCCACGGCTAAATCCGCTACAACGCGCAATTGCCAAAGACACTGAGCGCATCAAGGCGGCCAGCCTGACGGACGTGCCTGTGCTGATGGCAAAGATCGACGAGCTGACCCGCATGGCAGATGACCTGCCGGTGGCCAATGCGTTGGTAGAAAGCGGTGCCCGGCCAGCGGCACCCCCGGAACCCCCTAATGTGCCCAGCCGTGCGAAGCCTGCAGAGACCAAGCCCGGCGAAGCAGCGCCATCAACCGCAACGCAAGGCACCAGCATGCTGGCCTGGCTTGACAAAGAGCGCCTGCTCAATGGTGTTCGCACTGCCATTGCCAATGTGCGCGAAGAAACCCGCCGGCTGCTGCGCGTAAGCCGCATCGACCAGCCCGAAGCCGCGCTGCTCTCGCCTGAGCAAGGGTTTTTTCTGCGTGAAAATTTCAAGTTGCGTTTGCTCAACGCGCGCTTGGGGCTGTTGTCGCGGCAAACCGATACCGCGCGTGCTGATTTGGCCAATGCGGCGCTGTGGCTGGGCAAGTATTTTGATGCAACGTCGCGCAAAACCCAGGCTGCAAAAGAGCTGTTGCAGCAAGTGCAAAGCCAGCTCAAAACCAGTGAATTGCCACGCCTTGACGAGACGATGGCTGCGCTGAACACGGCTGCGGCCGGCCGCTAGTCCAACGTTTTACTCCCACTACAAGCCACCACACATGCGCGCCGCCCTTTGGCTTTTGGCTTTGTTTGCAGTTGCAGTGGCGACAGCACTGACTGCCGGCAACAACCAGGCAGTGGTCACCGTATTTTGGCCGCCGCACCGGGTGGATGTTTCCTTCAATTTGGTGATGCTGCTGCTGCTGGGGGTGTTCTTGCTGCTGTATGTGGCGCTGCGGGCTTTGTCTGCCATATTTAGCTTGCCAGTAGATGCCAAACGCTGGCGTGCCCAGCAAAAAGAGCGCGCCATGTACGGCGCACTGATGGACGCGCTGGCGCACCAGCTGGCGGGCCGCTACATTCGCGCCACCAAGTCTGCACAAAATGCGCTGGCGCAGGAAAAAAGTCTGGCGCGTCTGGCAGACGAGTCGGGCCAAACTGCTGACAAGTTGAGTGGATACAACGCGGCCAGGGCCAGCCAATTGCAGTCGTTGGCGCATCTGCTGGTTGCTGAAAGCGCGCAGTCTTTACAAAACATTCGATTGCGCGATGCGCACTTGCAACTCGCGCTGCAAAGCTCAGCGCCGCGCCACGCGCAAGAGATTCGTGAAGGCGTGCAATTCAGGGCGGCACGCTGGGCGCTGGATGACCGCGATGCTGCCGCATCGCTTGAGGCGCTTGCGCACCTGCCGCAGGGCGCTAACCGTCGCACGCTGGCCCTGCGCTTAAAGCTGCGCGCCACCCGACAGCTCAGGCAAACGGCGGTTGCTCTGGACACCGCACGCCTGCTGGGTAAACACCGCGCGTTTTCGCCCGCTGCAGCGCAAAGCATCGTGCGTGGGTTGGGGCTTGAATTGTTAAGCGATGCGCACGACCCGGCGCAGCTTGAACAAGCGTGGAATGCGCTGGAGGGCAACGAGCGCGCCATGCCTGAGCTTGCGGTGCATGCTGCAGCCCGCATGATGGCGTTAAACGGTGACGCGAACCTTGCACGGCAGTGGCTGCTGACTGCCTGGGACACCGCGATGCAACCCGGCTCAAGCCTGAGCGACAGCGTTCGCGTCAGGTTCATCAACGCGCTGGAACCCGGACTGGACTCGCTGGATGCTCCTTGGCTGTCCAGAATTGAGGCCGCCCAGCAAGCCAAACCGTCGGACGCAAATTTGCAATACCTGGTGGGCATGGCCTGCATGAGCCGCCAGTTGTGGGGCAAGGCACGGCAGTGGTTGTCGCTCAGTGTGTTGGGGCTGCAAGACGCTGGTTTGCGGCGCAATGCCTTCAGAGCGCTTGCGGTGCTGGCCGAGCAGCGCGGCGATGCCCAAGGTGCTTTGGAAGCGCTGCAGCAGGCGGCGAAAATCTAGGTGTTCGGTAGGCCCCTCGTCAAATAAAAAGGCCTGCAATTTGCAGGCCTTTTTATTTTCACAACCATTTGCTGGTTGCTACACCAGCGTGTCAGGCTGGTGGCTTTTCAAACGGCAGCGTCATGTTGCTCAAATCACGCTTGGTTTCGACCAATACCAAAGGTGCGGCAATGGCCTGAACTTTTGCAGCGCGCTCGCGCGGCACGTGTACGGGCTTGGCTTCCGCCGCCATGGCCGCTTTTGCCTCTGCAATTTTGCTGACGTCCGAGTTCACCCATTGCAGGCCAGTGCTGCTGGCAACTGCCGCCAGGTCTTGCAAAGGCAAGTCGTACGACTGGACTTTTGGCAGACCGGCTGGCGCTGCGGCTAGTGCAGCAACAGCGGCAGGTGCAGCTTTGACTGCGGCCGGTGCCTGGACCGGTGCGCTAGCGGGCGCACTGGTCTGGGCTGCCACTGGCGCTTCTCGCAAGGCTGCGGTTTGTACAGTGTCAACAGTGGCGGTCGCTACGAATTCAGAAGCTTCTTGCACCTGCGATGATTGGGCTACAGGTTGCGCTACAGGCTCATTTGACAATAAATTAAACTGCTCGGATGCCTGCGCAGCTTGCTGGCCCATAGCGCCGCCCTCCGATGCTTCAGGGTTGTCGCTGCGCTCACGGCGCTCACGGCCGTAGCGGTCTCGGCTGCGGCGCTCGCGGGGTTCACGCGGCTGGCGCTGGTCGCCTTGATCGCCCTCTTTTGCGGCTGCGTCCGCTGCGCCTAGGTTAGGTGCATCGCTGTTGTCGTTCAAGTTGTCGCTTGGCATTTGGCCCAAAGGTGCTGCCGCGCTTTCATCGCGGCGCTCGCCACGGCGGTCGTTGCGGCCACGGCCACGGCCGGTGCGGCCTTCACCGCCATCTTGCTGCGCGCGGTCTTGGGTCGGTGCACCTGTATCACCACCAGCAGCGGCCATGGCAGCCTGGTTGGCCAGCGCCATTTCTTGCTCAGCAGCGTCGCGCGGTGGGCGCTCGCCGCCACGCTCGGTGCGCTCACCACGCCCTGTGCGCGGGCGCTCGGTGCGGCCACCTTCGCGTGGCTCGCGTGGCTCGCGGGGTTCACGCACTTCGCCTGCCGGGCGCTCAGCGCGCTCTTGGCGTTCTGGGCGTTCTGGGCGTGCGCCGTCGGCGCGTGGGGCATCGCTACGTTCACGGCGTTCACCATCCGCGCGCTCGCGGCGTTCGTTGGCTCGACCATCTGGGCGGCTATCAGATCGTCCTTCCGCACGACCCTCTGCACGACCCTCTGCACGTGGCTCAGCTGCGCGTTCGCCAGTGCGCTCAGCGCGCAAGTCAGGTCGGGTCTCGCTACCAGCGCGGCCCTCTGCTGAATTGCGGCCACGGCCACCACGGCGGCCATCACGGCCACCGCGCTCGCCACTGCGCTCTGTGCGCTCACCACGGCCATCGCGCCGGGCGTCAGCAGGGGCTTCCCCAGGCTTGCTAGTAATTGCGGGCGCTGCAACTGTTGGCTCTGCTTCTGCGCCTCCAAACAAGCCTTTGAGCCAACCGAAAAAGCCTTTTTCAGCAGGCGCTGCGGCAACCGTTGCGCGTTGTGGTGCGGGCTGGGGTGCAACTGGCGCTGCGACGGGTTTTGGTGCCGCGATAGGCGCTGGCGCATCTGGCAGCACGCCTTTAATGATGGGCTCCTGGCGGTTGTGCTTTTCCTGGCTGCGGCGCGTCACCGTGGTCGGGTCTTCAATGTCGTCGGCCATCTTGTAGCTGGCTTCGATGTTGTCGAGCCTCGGGTCGTCGTGCTTCAGGCGTTCAAGCCGGTAGTTGGGT
>JANPDQ010000061.1:0-3325 GCA_031431575.1 Polaromonas sp. | reverse complement strand
CAAACCCGTTTCCAGCCGTCCGCTTGCACCATCGCTAAAAGTTCGTTGACCTTAACCGGCATTTTTTAAATCATCTCACATTGCAGGGCTTGAGCAGGCTTTGAGCCTACTCGGGCAAAACGCCAATCACTGCAAACTCCGCACCACCTCCAACGCCTGCTCAATGCGCTCCACGGCATGAATCGTCAGCCCTTCAAACGCCTTGTCATTCTTCTTTGGCGCGTTGGCTTTGGGAACGATGGCAACGCTGAAACCGAGTTTTGCGGCTTCTTTCAGGCGCTCTTGCCCGCGTGGTGCAGGCCGCACTTCTCCACCAAACCGACCTCGCCAAACGCGATAAAACCCTTTGGTAGCGGCCTGCCGCGCAAGCTTGAAGTAATCGCTAACATCACGGCTAAGTCAGCTGCTGGCTCGCTGATGCGCACGCCGCCTACCGCGTTGACGAATACGTCTTGGTCCATGCACGCCACGCCGGCATGGCGGTGCAGCACGGCTAGCAGCATGGCCAGGCGGTCTTTGTCTAGCCCCACCGATAAGCGCCGGGGTGATGGCCCGCCGCTATCCACCAGCGCCTGAATTTCAACCAGCATCGGCCGTGTGCCTTCGAGCGTGACCATCACGCAGCTGCCGGGCACAGGCTCGGTGTGCTGGCTTAAAAAGATGGCGCTGGGGTTGCTGACGCCTTTCAGGCCTTTTTCGGTCATGGCAAACACGCCGATTTCATTCACTGCGCCAAAGCGATTTTTAATCGCCCGCACCAAGCGAAAGCTGCTGTGCGTGTCGCCTTCAAAGTACAAAACGGTGTCCACCATGTGCTCCAGTACGCGCGGGCCGGCCAGAGCGCCTTCTTTGGTCACGTGGCCGACGAGCACGATGCACACGCCGCTGGACTTGGCCATGCGGGTCAGGTGTGCAGCGCATTCGCGCACCTGCGCGACCGAACCCGGCGCGGACGTCAGCTGGTCTGAATACACGGTTTGAATCGAGTCGATGACCGCGATGGTGGGCTGCGTGGCTTCTAGTGTGGCGAGGATTTTCTCCAGCTGGATTTCCGCCAGCACCTTGACCTGCGAGCCTTCCAAGCCCAAACGGCGGGATCGCAGCGCAATTTGTGCGCCGCTTTCTTCGCCAGTCACATACAAGGTGCTTTGCCCCGCGCGCTGCAACGAATCCAGCGCCTGCAGCAGAAGTGTGGACTTACCAATGCCCGGGTCGCCGCCAATCAGCACCACGCCGCCTTCAACAATGCCGCCGCCCAGCACGCGGTCAAGCTCGTCGTGGCCAGTGGGCGTGCGCTGCATGTCGGTCGCGTCAATGTCAGCTAGCGTGGTGACTTCTGACGCCTTGGCCAGCCCCACGTACTGCTGGCTGTAGCGGTTTTTGGTGGGCGCCGAGTTGTCAGCCACGCCTTCAACCAGCGTGTTCCAGGCGTTGCAGTGCGGGCATTTGCCCAACCATTTTGGGCTTTGCCCGCCGCATTCGGTACAGGTGAAGGTGGTTTTGTCTTTTGCCATGCGCGTAGTTTACTGGGAATATTTACAGTTTTCGGATGCGCCTGCAGCGTGCGTACGACAAAAACAAATAATGTAGTACAGTGTTTTTGAAACTGTCATACACCAAAAGGAATCTTCCATGCTCACCGTGCGTCTGCCCGCCCAGCTTGAAAACGAGCTTATCGATTACTGCAAACGTCACGGGTTGTCGAAAACCGAGGCTGCTACAACAGCTTTAAAAAAGTTGCTTAGATCCGAAGCGGATCCTTTGCCGATACCAAACGATGACCCACTGGCCAAATGGATTGGCATCGTTAAAGGTGGCCCGAGCACCGACGAATTGATGCGCATGACGCGAGGTGACGACTGGAATCGTCCGTGAGCGCAGTTTTGATTGACACCAATGTGATTGTTGATATTTTGAAAGCCGACCCAGAGTGGATGCCCTGGTCAGCAAAGCAGTTGGCGTCGGCACGCGGTCTAGGGCCCCTATGCATCAACATTATTGTGTATGCCGAGATGTGCTCTCACCGCCAAACCCAAAGCCAGATCGATGGTTTTTTGCAGGATGCGAATATCCAGATACCCCCAATAAGTACAACTGCAGCACTGGCAGCAGCGCAGGCTTTTTTGCAATACCGCCAACGAGGCGGCAGCAAGATTGGCGTACTACCTGACTTTTTCATCGGCGCTCAAGTGCAAGCCGAAGGCTGGACGCTGTTAACCCGTGATGCCGCGCGGTACAAAACCTATTTCCCCGAGATTAAATTGATCTGCCCCGCCTGACTTTTAAACTTTTAAAAACACCATGCAAACCCCCATCAACCCGTTCAAATTAGCGCTTAAAAACAAACAGCCGCAAATCGGCCTGTGGCTGGGCTTGTGCGACGCTTACGCCACTGAAATTTGCGCTGGTGCTGGTTTTGACTGGCTGCTGATTGATGGCGAGCACGCGCCCAACGACTTGCGCAGTACGCTGCAGCAATTGCAGGCGATTGCCGGCTACCCCGGCGTGCACGCCATTGCGCGTGTGCCAATGGGCCACGGCCATGTGGGTGAAATGCTGATCAAGCAGTACCTTGACTTGGGCGCCACCACGCTGCTGGTGCCGATGGTGGACACCACCGAACAAGCCGAGGCAGTGGTACGTGCAGCGCGCTACCCAGAGTCCAATGGGAAGGGAGGCATTCGCGGTATGGGTGGTGCGCGCGGCTCGCGCTTTGGCCGCTACCCCAACTACGCGCATGAGGCCAATGCGCAAGTGTGTGTGCTGGTGCAGGCGGAAACCCAAACCGCACTGAACAACCTTGAAGCGATTGCGCAAGTCCAAGGGGTCGATGGCATATTCATTGGCCCTGCGGACTTGTCAGCATCGATGGGCCACCCCGGCAACCTGACGCACCCCGAGGTGCTGGCTGCCATTGCCAGCGCGATTGCGCGCATCAACGCTGCGGGGAAGGCGGCAGGTATTTTGTCAGCAGATGAGGCTCTGGCGCAGCAGTATTTGGACCTGGGTGCGCTGTTTGTAGCAGTGGGCCTGGATACCAACCTGCTGGTGCGCCACACCAGTGCGTTGGCCAGCCGCTTCAAGGCGAGTCTGCGCCCCGCGCCCAGCAGCAAGCTGTATTAGCACCCAGCACAGCAGGGAGCTATGCGCTATTAAATATATAGCTGCTGGCGCCTATATTATGTGCGCTAGAGGCACTTTATTCATAAAAATTGGCCTTTTGAAGGTCTGAAAGGCCGTTGTGAAGGTTTGTATTTACGGAGCAGGAGCCATCGGTGGCTGGATAGGCCACGGCATTGCGCGGGCGGGTGCCAGCGTAAGCGTG